>JAIVWR010000069.1:0-6633 GCA_048636435.1 Acidobacteriota bacterium
GCCTGCCTGGCCAATGCAGGCCACACTCGCCTTCTTCCCGTGGCGCTCCTTAAGCTCGACCTCCGTCGTGATAGCGTCCAGGCCCCAGAGATCGCTGGCGTCCTTGATCTCGACCTTCTCATCCTCTATGAGGAGATAGACCGGCTTGTCGGATATGCCGCTGACCAGCAGGCCGTCCCAGCCGGCATGCTTCAAGAAGGGGCCGAAATCGCCGCCGCTGTTGGCGTCGCCCCAGCCGCCGGTCTTGGGAGACTTGGCGACGACCTGATAGCGACTCCCGAACAGGGGAGTGCCGGTGAGGAGCCCGGGGAAGAAGCCGAGGACGTTGTCTGGACCTAGCGCCTCAGCACCCTGAGGGATGCGATCGAAGAGCAAGCGGACACCCAGGCCATAGCCGCCGATGTAGCGGCGGTACATCTCCTCCGGCAGCGATTCGGCCTCGCTAACGCCCGAGCTGAGATTCACTGTGAGGATCTTGCCATTAATGGCCTTAGTCAGCATCTCACCTACTCCCCTTCCGCAATCGGTGCCAGTGGCCAGCCTCTGAGCCGGACCAGATAAGACAAAACAGGCCGGTGTCGGCCAGGACGATCATAGGATTGACAGCAGCTATAGGTCAAGCCAGGCCTTCCCTTACTCCTCCCTTGTCGGCAGCCCGCCCCTCCCCCGCGACCCGCTGGCGGAGGGCCAGGGGTTCCTCGACAAGCCAGCGCTCATCTGCAGCAGCTCCGCCCGCGAGGTTGGCCTATTGGCATCTGTGTGTTATATATGTCCCTGGAAGAAGCCGCTACCGCCGATCGCGACCTCTACGCCCACCGCGACGCCCCTTCTTCCAGAGCAAACTGTTCTCTTAAGCGAGGCAGGAGAGATTGAGATGAGAGCTAGCTACTTCACCTACCTGCCATGCAGGGTCACCACCCGGCTGGCTGCGCTGCTCCTGGCTTGCCTGGTGGCGGTCCCCCTACTGAGCGGCTGCGCAGAGGAAGAAGAGGAGACTCCTACCTCTGGCGGCACACCCACAGCGGCAGCGACCGGAACGCCTACCGCCACAGCGGAGGTGCCGGGTATCACAGACACAGAGATAATCCTGGGAGCCGATGTTCCCCTCGCCGGGGCAATGGGAGCGGTCTACGCCACGATCCCCCGGGCCACAGAAGCCTACTTCGATTACATCAACGACACCGAGGGGGGTGTCTGCGGGCGGAAGATCGTCTACAAGCTGGAAGACAACCAGATGGACCCCGCCAAGGCCGCTGAAGCAGTGCGTAAGCTGGTGGAGCGCGACAAGGTGTTCGCCATTGTTGGCTCCTTGGGCGACATTCCCCACGGCGGCGTCTGGGACTACCTCAATGAGAAGGGAGTGCCCGACTTTCTGCTTTCCGCCGGGGCTCACGTGTACGTCTCTGACCCCGAGGGGCACCCCTGGACGGTCCAGATGATCCCCGACTACAGGAACGAAGCAAGCTTCTTCGGCGAGTACATCTCCGAGAGCCTGCCAGGCAAGAAAGTCGGCGTTCTGTACGAGAACCAGATCTTTGGCTACGACGGCCTCGAAGGCGTGAAGATGAGCCTGGACCCCGACAAGAATGAAATCGTCTCCGAACAGCCCTATGAGAGCACAGCCGTCTCCGTTCGCTCCCAGATCGCCAATATGAAGAACGACGGCGCCGAAGTGGTCGTGTTGTACACCACCCCCGGCTACGCCGCCCAGGCCGTCAAGGAGGCTGACAAGCTTGACTGGTATCCCCAGTGGATCATGAGCTATGTCAATTCCGACGAAATGCTATTTCAGTTCGTCTCGGCCGAACTCCTGGAGGGGGCCATCACCAGTCAAAGCTACAAGATGGCGACCTGGACCGACGACCCGGCCATAGCCGAACACCACCGGATCATGCAGGACTACGGTGGGCCCTCACCCACGAACTTCACCGTTTATGCCCAGTCGCTGGGAGAAGTGGCCGTGGAAATCCTCGGCAGGACCTGCGACAACCTGACCCGCGAGGGACTGATGGACGCCACCGAGTCCCTTACGGACTACCACAGCGACCTGCAATTGGACGGAATCAACATCTCCTTCGGCCCCGATGACCACACGGCCATCGGAAAAGGCAGGCTGCTGAAGGTGGTCGTGCAGGATGGTAAGGGCAAGTGGGAGTACTTTGGCCCGGTATTTACTTACTGGGGAGAGGAGTAATCCAAGAACACTAGGGCCCAACCACAGCGTGCAGTCCGACCCGGTAGAGCGTACCCATCCAGGGTTCGCTCTCGGCAGATGCAGAAAGAGTACTCTTGTCGTAGTAGGAGAGGCTAAGATGAAAGGCAAGCTCAGCGCTCTGTTGACCGTTCTGTTCCTGGGGTGCCTGGTGGTGATCCCCCTGCTGAGCGGCTGCGGGGAGGAAGAAGAGGCGACCCCCACCCCCGCTGGCACGCCCGCGGCCACGGTGACCGACGCCGTCACACCCACGGCGGAGGTGCCGGGCATCACGGACACAGAGATAGTTCTGGGAGCTCATCTCATCCTTGGCGGAGTTTTCGGCGCCGCCTTCCGCATGATCCCCGACGCTACAGAAGCCTACTTCAAGTACATCAATGACACCGAGGGCGGCGTCTGCGGTCGCGAGATCGTCTACAAGATGGAAGATAACAACAATGACCCGGCACAGGGTCTTGAAGCCGTACGCAAGCTGATAGAGCGAGACGAAGTCTTCGCCCTGGTTGGCTCTCTGGGGGACGACTCTGAAGCCGCCGCCTGGGACTACATCAACGAGAAGGGCGTGCCCGACATCTTCCTCTCGGCAGGGACCCACCGGTTCGGCATCGACCCTGAGGGTCATCCCTGGACCGTCCCGCTGATCCCCAGCTACACCGTCGAGGGAACCTTCTTCGGCGAGTACATCTCCGAGAACCTGCCGGGCGAGAAAGTGGCCGCTCTCTACGAGAATGGCCCTCAGGGTTGGGACGAGCTAGAAGGCCTCAAGCTGGGACTCGACCCTGACAAGAATGAACTGGTCTCCGAGCAGAGCTTCGAGCTCACAACCCTCTCTATCAGGTCCCAAGTGGCCAACATGAAGAAGTCTGGCGCCACCGTGGTCGTCCTCCTCACCGGCCCTGGCCAGGTTGGTCAGGCCATCAAGGAGGCTGACCGCCTGGGCTGGCACCCCGATATCATCCTGAGCTACACTTCTGCAGACGATATACTGTTTCAGTTCGTCTCGCCCGATCTCCTGGAGGGGGCCATCAGCTTCCAGGCCTTCAAGCTGGCGACAATGAGGGAAGACCCGGCAGTGGCCAGACACTACGACATCATGATGGAGTACGGCGGGCCCGCGCCCACCAACTTCACCATCTATGGCCAGTTGGTGGGGGAACTGGCGGTGGAAGCCCTTAGCAGAACCTGCGACAACCTGACCCGCGAGGGCTTAATGGACGCCGTTGAGTCTATTGAGGGCTGGCACAGCGACCTGCTCCTGGACGAGGTCGACATCACCTTGAGCGCCACCGATCACATCGCCCTCCAGACCGGCAGGATGCTGCGGGTTGTCGTGGAGGATGGGAAGGCCGGGTTCAAGTACTTCGGACCGCTATACGTGTTCGAGGACTAAGGATCAACGACGCCTGGCGCTGGAGACCCGCCCAGCCGCGCCTTGGCTGGCGAGGCTAGTCTTCCTGCTCGTCTTCTCGCCTGCCTTTGAGAAACTCCTCCAGCTCCTCGATTAGAACGTCGCCGCTAGGAAGCTCGAGACCTCCCGGCCCTGCCACCGCCTCAGCCTCCGACAGGGCGTCCGACCGGCGCTCCAGCTCCTGGACGTAGGCAGCGATCTCCGGATTGCTGGCGATCGCTCGAGCCACCTCCTTCTCGAAATCGGCCACGGCCTTCTCAATCCGGCGAAAGTCCAGGCCGAGATCGAAGAGAACGTCCAGGGTGTGTAGGAGCGCGGCGGCCCCCTTGGGGTTCTCCGTCGCCCCCAAGTAGTGCGGCACGGCCGCCCACAGGCTGACCGCCGGCAGTCCCTCCCGCCGGCAGGCATCGTGCATTGTGCCGACAATGCCGGTGGGCCCCTCGTAGCGCGTGGGGGTGGCATGTAGTTGCTCCAGCCTCGCGGCCAACTTTGGGTCGGTGGCGAAGCCGGTCAACGGCACCGAACGAGAGTGCGGTGTCTCGCCAAGGAATCCGCCAAGGCCCATCGCCTGAGTTATGCCGCACTGCTGGGCGACCTCAAGAACGGCCCCCGTGAATGCCCGCCACTTTAGGTGGGGCTCGGTGCCAAGGAGAAGGACGAAATCTCGGCTCAGGGCGGGGTCTGCCTTGTAGAAGAAAGCGTTGCTGGGCCACTCCAGCTCTCGCTGCAAGTCTGGGGCGAGGCGGACCCTAGGCCGCGTGCTGGTGAAGTCGAAGAACTCCTCGGGGTCGATGCTGGCGAATCGCTGCGCCGACCACCCCTCGATCAGAAAGCGCACCGCCGTGGTTGCTGCCTGGCCAGCATCATTCCAGCCGCCGAAGGCCATCACCAGAACCGGCCTTCGCAGGGGAGGCACTTCTGCCATTTCAAGATAGCTCATCTAAAGCACGCCTTGGCATTCATGCTGGCCTCGGCCCAGGTGGGCTCGCCCTCAAGGACAGAGTAGCCCCGCAGCGGGCAGGGGCGCAATACCCCCGGTGCCTTTGCGCCCATGTTCGCCAGGGAAGACAAGCACGCTTGAACCACCTGCCCTTCCGAGCCTAAGATTGGCCTACCTAGCGGTGAAGGCGTAGGTATGACCGAGCCTCATAGAAGACCAAAACGCCCCTTTCTGGAGGGAGCCCGCCCCCTGGCTTTTGCCCATCGGGGCGGCGGCAAGCTCTGGCCAGAGAACACGATGGTCGCCTTCCAGGGGGCCGTCCAGTTGGGATGCCGCTACCTGGAAACAGACCTCCGCACCACCAGAGACGGGGTCTTGGTCACCATCCACGACGAGACCCTGGACCGCATCAGCGATGGCTCCGGCCCTGTCCACGCCCTCACCCTGACCGAACTGAAGCGGCTCGATGCTGGCTACCGCTTCTCGCCCGATGGGGGCCAGACCTTTCCCTTCCGGGGAAAAGAGGTCACAGTCCCCACCCTGGCTGAAGTGGTGCAGGCCTTCCCCGATATCTGCCTCAACCTCGAGATCAAGCAAAAGGAGCCTTCCCTGGTTGAGGCCCTGGTCACCTTTATCGAGGAGCAGGACGCCCACGATCGCATCCTCGTGGGCTCCTTCCACGATCGAATGCTGAAGGAGTTTCGGCGACGGACGGGCGGCCGGGTGGCCACCTCCGCCGCCAGTTGGGAGGCGCGCCTGTTCTGGCTGGCCAGCCGTCTGGGCTTGACGCGCTTCCTTCGCCTTCCCTACGATGCTCTCCAGGTCCCACCCCGCCAGGGCCCCCTTCCGGTGGTGGACCGTCGCTTCGTCCAGGCTGCCCATCGACTCGGCATCCAGGTGCACGTGTGGACCGTGGACGAAAGCGAGGAGATGCGCCGCCTGCTCAACCTCGGGGTGGACGGTCTCATGTCCGACAGGCCCGATCTCCTGCTCGATGTCCTGCGCCTCTCGCACCCGAAAGCTTGAACACAGATGACTCAGCTGCAAATTAGGCGACTGGGTAGAACTGGCCTGCTGGTCACGGAGCTCGGCTTCGGAGCAGCGAGCGTGGCTGACGTCCCCGAGGGCGAGGAGACGCTGCTCAGAGCCTTCTCCCTGGGCATCAACTTCGTAGAGACGGGGCGATGCTACAGGGGCAGCGAGTACCTCATCGGGAGAGTGCTCCAGAGATTGGGCCGGAATGGCAGCAGCATACACGTGGCGAGCAAGACCCTTAAGCGCTCAAGGGATGGCGCCTTGGCCGACCTAGAGAGAAGCCTTAGCCACCTCGGCCTGCCAAAGGTGGACGTCTATCAGCTAAACAGCGTAGGCGAGGAAGCCTGGGAGCACGTCATGGCCAAAGGCGGCGCCCTGGAAGGGCTCAAGGAGGCGCGGGACGGCGGCCTTGTGGACTACATAGGCATTTCCAGCCACACAGTAGAGGTTCTGCGCCGGGCAGTGGAGAGCCAGGAGTTTGACACCATTCAGACGAAGTACAGCCCCTTTGAGACGGCGGGAGAAACCCTCGTCCGCCTGGCGCAGGAGCGGGACATCGGCGTGATCGCCATGAAGCCGCTTGGTGGCTTCGGCATGCTCGGATGGCTCAAGTCCTCTCGTCACGTCAGGTTCTTGAATGCCACAGCGCTCCTCCGCTACGCCCTATCCAACCGATGCCTGTCGGTGGTGATCCCAGGAATGCGCTTTCCCTGGGAGGTGGAGGAAAACGTGGCAGTCGCCACCTCTTATCACTCGTTGACGCCCGCTCAGAGGGAGCGCCTTCGCAAGCGGGCGCAGGCCTTCCTGGCGGAGGCGGCCAGGCCAGCATAGGTTGCCGGCATCGATCGCACTCCCCCTGCCTGTGCCCCTGCTCCCTGCCCCTACCGTCTCGCTGACTTGAGCGCCCGCCCCACGAGGTCGAGAACGGCAGCCCTCTCCTCTGGGAACTTGTACCCTTCCCAGTCCTGTCTAAATATCGGTGGATTGGCGACGTGGTCGAAACAGACCCTGGAGGTCACGTCCAGCCCCTCGATCAGG
>JAIVWR010000070.1:0-6612 GCA_048636435.1 Acidobacteriota bacterium
AAGAGGGTTTCAGTGAGGTGCACCATCTCCACCAGCTTGTCGCGAATGTGGGCGGCCTCGGCCACCCCGTTGTAGCGGGCGATGAGAGCGGCCGCCCCGATGAGCACGTCGCTCACGCCGCCCTTGCATGCCCCGTAGTTCTGGCGGTGATAGGACGAGAACGTTTCCACCAGAGGCAGAGCAAACTCATGCTCCCCGCACATGAACACCCGCTCCCACGGCACGAAGACATCCTCAAACACGATCATCGCCTCGCCGCCCACAAGTCCGAAGCGAGCGTTGCCCTGGTCTATCTCCCCTCCCAGTTTCCGTTCGTCGTTCGTCTGCCGCCCGAAGATGAAGGTCAGCCCCGGCGTATCAGCGGCCACAGCGAAAGAGACGGCATAGTCGCCGTCTTCCTCCCGCATGGCAGTGGTGGGCATGACCACTAGCTCATGGGAGTTGACGCCACCTGTCTGGTGCTGCTTGGCCCCGCGCACGACGATCCCATCCTTCCGGCGCTCGACCACCCGAAGGTAGACATCTGGATCCTCCTGCTCGCTGGGACGCAGGGCGCGGTTGCCTTTGGCGTCGGTCATCGCCCCATCGCACATGACATCGCTGTCCTGAACGTAGCTCACGAAGTCTCGCAGGCGGCCGTGATATTCGGTGCCATGCTCTTGATCAATCAGGTAGCTGACGATGTAGATGGCGTTCAAGGCATCGAAACCCACACACCTCTGGAAGCAGGCGCCCGTCTGCTGCCCCAGAAGCCTCAGCATCTTCACCTTCCGCACCAGGTCGTCGGGGCTCTGGTGGATATGGGTGAAACGGTTGATTCTCCTTCCGCTGAGATGCGACGTGGCGGTGGTAAGTTCCTCGTAGCGCGGGTCATGGGCCAGGTCATAGGTCATGGCCGCTGCGTTCACGTGCGGCCTGGTCAGTGGATGGTCCACCACGTCCGCGATCTTCTCTCCGAAGGCGTAGACCTCGCGCTTCAGCTTGCGCAGGCTTTCCCGGTATTCGTCTGCCGTCATCATCGCCACACCTCTCAGTCTGATGCCTCTCTCGCGCTGCGATGTCTCTCTGCGGCTTACGCACTCTCAGTTCGTTTCTACGTCGCCAGGCAAGCCATGTCAAGCGAGGATACACTTGACAGAGGAGCCCTGGCTGGAGACGATCTCGCCAGTGTTGCCAGCCTGGCTGATCCGATCGGCATCGATGCCGCCAGTGGAGGAAGCAAACGATGAGCAAGATAGCATCCGCCTGGAGACAACTGCCCCTGCTGCGCGTGGCTCTGCCTACCATCGCCGCTTTTGCCCTGGCAGTCCTGCTAGCGGTTGCTTGCGGCGGCGGACAGGACGAGGGACCATCTGCCACCGCCACCATCAGCCCCATCACCCCCGTTGCCACCGCCACTCCCGTTGCCACGGCCGTCCCCACTGTTGCCCCCCAGGACCTGACCGAACGCGGCCCCTTCCCCGTGGGAGTGTCAACCTTGACCCTCGTGGACGAATCACGGTCTACGGACGCCAACCGCTCCTATCCCGGCGCCGACACCCGCACTCTGGTCACCGAGGTGTGGTACCCAGCGGAGGGCAGAACGCAGCCGGTTGAGATTCGCGATGCTCCCCTGGACCCTTCGCAGGCACCCTACCCTCTGATCGTCTTCAGCCATGGCTACACGGGCGTCCGCCGACAGTCGGTTTCCTCCACAGCCCATCTGGCCAGCCACGGCTATATCGTCATCTCGCCTGACTATCCGCTGAGCAACGGCTCAGCCCCCGGCGGCCCCAGGGTGGGCGATGTCCTCAACCAGCCCGGCGACGTGAGCTTCTTGATCGATAACTTCCTGAGCTTCGCCGATGAGCCGGGCAATCAATTCGAGGGCGCCATAGACGAAACAGCCATCGGCCTCACTGGCCACTCCCTGGGGGGACTGACGACGATTCTGGCCACTTTCGGCCCCCTGGCCGACCCCCGAGTGAAAGCGGCCCTGCCTCTTGCCCCACCGGCGTGTCTGGTCGGCAGCCAAACCTACGAGGACTCTAGTATCCCTCTCCTCGTCGTCGGCGGCAGCGACGACCAGGTGGTGGCCTTCGAGAGCGTTCGTCAGGCTTACGACGCCGCCAGCCCGCCGAAGTACCTGCTGACGCTTCTGGGCGGCAACCACATGCGGTTTGCCGACGCCGATATGGGAGACCTTCCGCCCGGCGCGTTGGCGAGCAGTGGCGGGGAGACCTTCCTCGAGGATGGCATACGAATCATGCAAGCGACTGGCGCCGATTTCACCGCCTGCCCGGAGGCTGAGTCCTCTGCCCAGGAGCTGTCCGGAGACCGTCAGCGCGAGCTAGTCCGCCTCTTCGCCACCGCCTTCTTCGACTACTATCTTAAGGGCGACGAAGGCACCAGCCACGTCCTCACCACAGATTTCGCCCAGACTCTCCCCGAAGCGGAACTGGACATCGGGCAGGCATCCACCGAGTGACAAGAGCGGGCACCTTCCCTCACTCCTAGCCCACGACGCTACTGCACCCGGACGCCGGCCAGCTTTTCCAGGGCTTTCACCAGGCTCTGGATGCCCTCGCCGCCTAGCCCGTCGGCCTCCACAGCGGCGAATAGCTGGTGCACCAGGCTCGTGCCCGGCAGCGGCAGCGAGCGCTTGTCCGCTTCCTCCAGCGCCAGCCGCAGGTCCTTCTGCTGGTGGGCCACCTTGAAGCCGGGCTGAAAGTCGCGCTCCACCACCTTGGGCGCCAGGTTCTGGATGGCCCAGGAGGTGCAGGCGCCCCCGCTCACTGCCTCGATCATCGTCCTCGGGTTCACCCCCGCCTTCACGGCGAAGACAAGCGCCTCGCACATGGCCAGGTTGTTCAGCCCGCCGACGATCTGGTTGCAGAGCTTGACCGTCTGGCCCGCGCCGCTGGGGCCGCAGTAGGTGATCGTACGACCCATTGCCTCCAGGATCGCGCGACTGCGGGCGAGCGTCGTCTCTGACCCGCCCACCATGATCGAGAGCGTGCCGGCGATGGCGCCCTTGTCGCCGCCGCTGACCGGCGCATCCAGCATCTCGATGCCGGCTTCGGCCAATCGGTCGGCGATGCGGCGGGTCACCTCCGGCGAGATGGTGGACATGTCGATCATGACCAGCCCTGGTCGCCCCGCCTCGATGATACCGCCGGCGCCGAGAGCCACCTGCTCCACGTCCGCCGAGTCAGATACCATGGTTATGACAACATCGGAGCGCTCAGCCACCTCTCGCGGGCAGGAGGCGTCGGCCGCTCCCGCTCCCACCAGCTCGTCGATCCCCGGTCGGCTGCGATTCCACACAGCGAGGGGATAGCCGGCCTTTAGGAGATTGCGCGCCATCGGCCGCCCCATGATGCCCAGCCCAATGAAACCGATGCGTTCTGTCATGGCTTCCTCCTGCCGACGTCAGATCTGGGGGCCGCGCTCAGCCCTGGCGAGGAGCTAGCTCCACCCGAGGCCGAACGCTGGGGTTAGCCACCCGCTTGGGCCAGCGACCGGCCAGTACATCGGCCGCCGCCTTTCCCACCTCCACCCTTACCTTCCTCGCAGACGCTTCCGAGAAGCCGGCGCTATGGGGCGTCAGGACAACGTTCTCCAGCCGCCGCAACCCACTGTCGGGGGGAAGAGGCTCCTCCTCGAACACGTCGAGACCGGCCGCGCCGATGCGGCCGCTGCGCAGGGCCTCCACCAGCGCCTCCCCGTCCACCAGGGCTCCCCGCGCTGTGTTAATGAGAACAGCCGTCGGCTTCATCAGGGCCAATTCTTCGGCCCCGATGAGGTGGTGAGTCTCCGCTGTCAGCGGTGCGTTCACCGACACGTAATCCGACTGCTGCAAAAGCTCCTTCAAGGAACACAGCCGAACGTTACCCTCCTCTGCCGCCCTGGGTTCGGCATAGGGATCGTAGGCAACGATTTGCAGACCTAGTGCCCGCGCCTTGCGGGCCAGGGCCCGACCGATGCTGCCCAACCCCACAATGCCCAACGTCTGCCCGAAGATCGGAGGTAGTTCCCCCAGAGACCCACCAGGCCAACGCCCCTCGCGCACGCCCCGATCCAGGGGCAGCAGACGTTTGGCGCAGGCCAGAAGGAGCAACAGGGCATGGTTGGAGACCTCCTCGGTGCAGAAATCCACCACGTGGGCGACCACGATCCCGCATTCGCTGGCCGCCTCTAGGTCTACGTTGTCCACACCAACGCCATAGCGCACCACAGCGCGACAACGACGCAAGTTCTCCATGACCCGGCGGGTGATCGGTGCCATGTTCACCAGCACCACATCGGCGTCTCTGAGGTTGTCGATCAGTTCATCCTCATGGCAGCTTCTGGTGGCTCGAAAGTCGGCATCCACCGCCGCTATCTCGGCCAGTTCCTGGCTGAAGTCCGCTCCGGGCGCTGCATCAGCGTGGACGACTAGGAATCGCTGCTGTGCATTCATGGCCATCGTCAGCCATGATAGCCCGTCCAAGCAGCGGGAGGTAGCCCCCAGACGGCGACCGCGCCCTAGTACATCACTATCCCGCCGTCGACGTTGATGGCCTGGCCCGTCATGTAGTCCGACTGGCTGGAGGCCAGGAAGGCCACCAGATTGGCTACGTCGTCGGTCGTCTCCAGCCTGCCCAGGGGGATCTGCTCGATCTCCCCACTGACGACCTCGTCGTACGGCACGCCCCGGAAGTTCGCCTCGAGCTGCCAGCCCCATCGCTGAAGATCGGTGTCCACCTCTCCGGGGCAGACGGCGTTGACCTGGATGCCACTGGCGGCCAGCTCGAAAGCCAGGACCCTCGTCAAGGCCAGAACGGCCGCCTTGGCCGCGCAGTAGGCGGCCAGCGCCGGAGCGCGCCCCTTGCCGGCAATGGAGGCGATGTTGATGATCTTCCCCCCTTCCCTTCGGGCGATCATCGTCCGCGCCACCCGCTGCGAGCAGAGGAAGGTCCCTGTGGCGTTGATGGCCAGAGTCTTGTTCCAGGCTGCCTCCTCTATCCACAGCACGGGCATCGGGCCCACGACACCACCGGCGTTGTTCACCAGAATGTCGATGCGGCCGAAGGCGTCCATGGTCTGGGCCACCATCTCGTCCACCGCCTGGCTGTCCGTCACGTCCACCTTCAGCGGCAGCCCGCGCACGCCCAGCGCGCTGACCTCGTCGGCCGTGCTCTTCAGGCCCTCCCACATGCCCAGGCCGTAGTCCGGGAACTCCTCGAACTCGCGGCAGATGTCGGCCACCGCCACATCGGCACCCTCCCGGGCCAGCCTGAGCGCTATGGCCCGACCGATGCCCAGCTTGCGGCCGGCCCCCGTAACGATAGCTACCTTTCCCTTGAGGTCGTACATCCTCGCACCCCCATTGCACTCGAAGAAGCCGTAGTGTCGCTGCGACTATAGGAAGGAACCCACCGCCAGTCAAGCGCCTTGGTTGACAGGCCTCCCTGCCTGATACATGATTTCACCGTGCCGAGGGTCTCACCGACCCCGACGGGACATCTCCGCCGCGGGCCGCCCTCTTCTCCCTCAACATGCTGGTGAACACAGGCGAGGGACGGTCCTATTCAGGGGAAGAGATCATGCGCCTCATGAAAGAGGCTGGTTTCGCACCTCTGGAGGTCAAGGCGTTGCCGCCGCCCGCCTACACCTCTCTGGTCATTGGCGAAAAACGCTAGGCCTTACGCCGACCGGCACGCTACTCGAGGAAGCCGTTCTCCCGCAGCCACTCCCCGGCCACGTCGTCCGGGTCTTCCTTGTCCACCTGCACCTTCATGTTCAAGGCCGTGAGCCCCTCCGTAGTGATCTTGGCTGTCACGCTGTTCAGCACGTTCACCAGGTCCTCGTCGTACTCGTCCAGCACGTCGGTGCGGATGGCCGGCACGATGTTCTCGGCAGGCTGGAGCCCCTTGTCGTCCTCCAGCAGCACGAAGCCCTTGGCAGCAATCTGAGCATCGGTGCTGAACAGCAGCGCGAGGTCGACCGCGCCCTCCTCCAGAGCCGTCACTCGCGGCCCGAAGTCGATGGGGGTGAACTCCCCGAACTCGATGCCGTACACCTCCTCGAGCCCGACAAGGCAGAACTGGCGCTCCGGGCACTCAGGCGGGCCCGCGAAGTGGAGCTCTGACGCCACAGGCTCCAGATCGCTCACCTTCTCCAGATTGTACTTCTCGGCCGTCTCCTTGTTCGCGACGATGGCGTTCGTGTCCTGGGCAGGGGCAATGTCCAGCAGCGTGACGCCTGAGGCTTCGAACAGTTCTTTGGCTTCGGCCTGATTCTCCGCCCCATCCGAAGTTGGCTCGCCGCCCAGGAAAGTCAACAGCGTCCCCACATACTCCGGGACGAGATCCAGTTCCCCAGCCTCGAGGGCAGGCTTGATGATTTCCCTCGGGCTGCCGGGCAGGATGTTACCGGTGCTCACAGAGTAGCCCTCGGCCTGAAGCGCCTGGGCGTAGATCTCGGCCAAGATGTGGCTCTCACTAAAGTCGAAGGCGCCCACACGGATGGTCGGCCCCTCCCTTCCGCCCTCCCCGTCGTCGTCACCGCAAGCGACAGCGACGAGAGCCAGCGAGAACAGGGCTGCCATGATGGCAAGCCCGCGCAGTAGTTTCTGCATCGGTCGTGACC
>JAIVWR010000071.1:0-6550 GCA_048636435.1 Acidobacteriota bacterium
CCACCCCGCCTTGGATCACAGCCCCGCCTGGTCGCCCGACGGCTCCAAGATCGCCTTCATGTCGTACCGCGACGAGATCGGCAACACGGAAATCTACGTGATGAACGCCAACGGGACGGTGCAGGCCAACGCGACCCTCAACGGGGCTATTGATAGTCACCCCGCCTGGTCGCCCGACGGCTCCAAGATCGCCTTCCAGTCTTCCCGCAACCTCAACACGGATATCTACGTGATGAACGTCGGCGGAACGAGCCACACCAGACTCACCGACAACCCCAACAGCGATGCGCGCCCCAGTTGGTCGCCCGACGGAACCAAGATCGCCTTCCATTCGGACCGCGATGGCAACTACGAGATCTACATGATGAACGCCGACGGGACGGGACAGACCAGGCTCACCTACATCACAGCGATGGACCTTAACCCCGCCTGGTCGCCGTGGTAGGGAGCAGGCGGCAGGCGCGTGGTACGCCAGGAGGCGGTGGCTACTCGCTGTATATCTCCTCGAGGCGCTCGCGGAAGGGGCGCTCGACGAAGCGGGCGTAGGACTCCTCCGAGCCGTACTCCTCGGTGCGCACCACCACCGGCATGGGCACGGCGTGGCCGAAGATGAGCGCCTGCTGCCGCGACTCCAGGCGGGCCAGCACCGACTTTAGCTCTCGCTTCTCGGCTACGCCCTCAAGCACTCTGTCCACGTCGCTCTCGTTGTCCAGGAGGCAGGTGATCTTGGTGCCGATCTGGGACATGACCTCGGTGTCGATGCCGCTGGGGCGCTGGTCGATGACCAGCAGGGTGACGTTGTACTTGCGCATCTCGCGGGCGATCTGGCCGAAGATCGTCTGGCCGGCCACCTGGGGGTTGAGGAACTTGTGGGCCTCCTCGATGGTGATCACCAGGTGGATGGGCTCCTGGGCGCGGTCGCCCATGGCGGCCTCCTTCTGCTGGCGATAGCGGTCGTGGATGCGGCGGGTGAGGAGGTTGGCGACCAGCACGTAGGCGGTGATGTTATCGCCGTGGCGGCCGAACTCCAGCACCACGTTCTTACCGCTCTGGAGGTAGTTGAGGATGGTCTGCACCGAGTTCTGCTCGGTGTGGGGGCGCAGGAACTCGAGACGTTCGAGGCGGCGCAGGCCGCGGCGGAGGTTGCGGAAGCTCGAATCGTGGATGGACTCCCGCTGCAGGAACTCGCGCTCCTCCTCGTCGGACGGGTCCAGGGCCAGCGTCTTCTCGATCCACTGGCTGCCGAAGCGGCGCACAAGCGTGTAGACGGCCTCGACGGCCAGGTCGGTCAGGTTCAGGGTCTCCCGCAGGACCTCGATGTCCTCCGGCTCCACCTCGCCGTAGCCGATCTCCACCACGGCGTCGGTGGCGACCTGGCGGCGGCGGGAGCTCTCGGTGTCGAGGGTGAAGACGGCCACGCTGGCGGAGAAGAGCTGCTTGAGGGCCTTGACCTCGCCCGAGCCGCCCTCGCGGGTGCCCTTCCAGCCGTACTCGTTGTGCATATCGAACACCAGGTTGACCACGCGCTTCTCGGCCTCGCGCTGGGCGTTGCTCTTCTGGATCAGGCTGGCGAGGACGATGCGGGCGAGGAAGGTCTTGCCCGTGCCGCTCTTGCCGAAGACGCCGTTGCTGCGCTCGGCGAAGCGCTGGTAGTTGAGGCAGACCTTGACCTCCATGTCCAGGGGGCTGCCGATGACGAAGTGGCTTTCGTCCTCCTGGCCGAAGATGCGCTCCACGTCCTCCTGGGAGGCCTGCCGCACCTCGGCGAAGTGGGCGGGCACCGTCTTGGCGGGCTCCGGCTGAGCGTCGGCGGTGGGGCCCACCTTCAGGTAGGGCACGACGTGCAGGCTGCCGAAGGTGGTCGTGCCGGCCATGACCTCGCGGGCGAAGTCGTCGGCCGCTTCGGGGAGGGACCAGGGGATGTCGCGATTGGCGGCGCGCAGCTCGACGTCGGTGATAATGCCGAAGAAACGGGAGCGCCGGCCCTGGACGGTGACGTAGCGGCCGACGGCCATCTCCTCGACCGAGCGGGAGCTATCGAGCCTTACGTCCAGGCCACCGGCCAGGGAGCCGCTCACCACCAGGCCCAGGCGGTCTGCCGTCGTCTGCGGTTCGGGCTTGTCGTGGTCGTTCATGGTCGGATCCTCCTGAGGATAGCGGTGAGGCGTTGGGGCTCGTTGGCCAGCAGGCGCGCCAGCTCTTTGCCCGCCGTCAGCAGGAAGGCGCGGCGGTCGGGATGAGCGGCGCTGGCCAGGCGCAGGCAGGCCGCTGCCACCTCGTCGCTGTTGGCGGCGGCCGAGAGGAGCAGCTTGAGGAAGTCCAGGCTCTGGCTGAAGCGAGCCACCTCCTCCTGGGGGCAGAGACGCAGGGGGGCGAAGATGGGGGCAGGATGGGGGGGCAGGTAGTGGCGGAGGGTAGCGCTCTCCGCGTGGCCCACTACCACGGCGTCGAAGGTGGTGCGCAGGAGGTGGCGCAGGTGGGGGTTGGCGTCGAGGAAGGATTGCAGGTCGGTCTCGCCGGAGAGGTGAGCGACCGGCCGTCGCCCCTCGACGCTCTCGGTGCGGGCGTCGCAGACGACGGCGTAGATGGGGCCGTCGGTCTGCACCAGGCTGCCCAGGGGCGGCGCCCGGTGAAGCTCGAGGCTCTGGGCGGTGAAGGATGCGATGTCCGCCGCCACTACCTGGCCGATGATCTCTGAGGACTCGTCTTTGCTCATAGCCAACGTGCTCGCTTACTAAGGGCCTTGCCGGAAGGGGCGGCGGAAAGCCCTTCCGCCGTCACCTGGGCCTCGAGCAGTCGCCGAAAGGCCTCGCGCTCGGGGCCGCTGATCACCGCCTGCTCGTGGGCCTCCATGATCGCCAGGGGATAGCCGAGCCCACGGCGGCACTGGTCGATCAGGAGGGCGTGCAGAAGGCCGACCTTTTGCTCGTCCTGGCCGATCCACAGCGGCATCTCCACTCGTGCTATGTCGTCGGGCACACCGTCGGGCGTGCGCAGGTAGAAGAAGGCCACGCTGTGCTGGCTGTAGAATTGCTTTTCGATGGAGGTGGGCTCCAGGTTTGTTCGCCGGAAGACGGCGCTCCGCTGGCCCGGCCCCAGCAGCGCTCTGAAGAGCGGGCGGTCGGAGGACAGCCCGACGGCATCGCAGGGCCTGGGGTCGTCTGCCTCGCGGGGGCAGCGGTGGCAGTCGACGGGCCGGGGCGGCTGGCCCTGGGGCAGGGGACAAGCGGCCAGGCGCAGGGTGTGGACGACCTCGCTGCCGCCGGGGTGGCTGATGTAGCTGGCCAGGGCGATAGGCTTCTGGCCGGCCAGCGTCTTGAGGGCGTCCAGGGCGCGGATGATGCCCTCGTCCAGCAGGACCCGCTTGACCTCGCCGCGGAGCTCCCTGCGAGCCAGGCCCCAGAGCACGAGCGTTCCGTCCAGGAGGGCGAGGGTGGGCAGGCCGCTGTCCTCCTCGGCGGCGAGCCGGGCCAGCAGCTCCACCTCGCGCACGCTGCGCAGGGCGGCCAGAAGGTTGCCCGATAGCACATTCTCGCGGCTGGCGTCGGTGCGGTCGCTCAGGACGAGGCGTTCG
This sequence comes from Acidobacteriota bacterium, assembly GCA_048636435.1. Taxonomy (GTDB): domain Bacteria; phylum Chloroflexota; class Dehalococcoidia; order SM23-28-2; family SM23-28-2; genus SM23-28-2. Next base: position 3,575 of record JAIVWR010000071.1, read on the forward strand.
TCCTCGAACGCGAGCTCTGGCTGGCCGGCCAGGTCGGCCTCGGGGCGGCTGCCGTAGCGGATGCGGACGCGGCCCATGTTCAGCAGGTAGCAGGAGACGGGGCTGTGGCGGTCCAGATCGATGTGGGAGCCGTCGCTGGCCAGCGCGACGTACTCGTCGGGGGCAGGAGGAGCAGGGAATGTGGCGTCCATGGGCTCGCCCAGGGGTTCGGCCAGAAGCCAGGTGGTGCTGGCCGCTTCCAGGCGCTCGCGCAGGCTGTCCGGCCGGCCAGCCCAGGCACGGGCGGTGTCCAGGGCCTGAGGCAGGCGCATCCGGCCCTCTTCGGCCCGTTCCCTCAGGCGCGGCCCCAGGTCGTCTAGCTGCTTGGCCAGGCGCTCAAAGTCGAGAGTCATGGCGAAAGTCTATCATCTAAGTAGCCTCCGGTCGCCGCAGGACCCGCTCGTCGCCCACGCGGCGGGTGATGCGCTGCTCGTCCAGGTGCTCCAGGAGGGCCTGGGCATACTTGCGGCTGGTGGCGAACATGTCGCGCACTTGGGCCAGGGTGATCGTGCGCTGGGCCTTCAGGTGCTCCACAACGCGAGAGGTCATCTCCTCATAGGCCTCCCTGGCGAAGGCGATGCTGTCGTCCGCCCGTACGATCTGGCCCTGTTCCTCCAGATAGGCCAGGAGATCGGAATCGGGAAGGCTGTCGGTGGGCGGTGCGTAAGGCCTGGCCCGAAGAGAAGCGAGGAAGGCGTCGGCAGTGGCCTGCTGGGCCGGGCTGAGGCTCGGCGCATGTTCGGGCAGGGCCAGGGCGCCTGCCTCCTCACGAACGTCTCCTCGCTCCACCCAGGTGGCCAGGATCGCATCGAAGGCCCGCGGGTCGAGGCCCAGACGGCTGCGCAGCTCCTCCCTGGCAACGCCTCGGCGCAGGGGGCGCTGGCGGTGGAAGGCCGAGAGGACGTCCTTTGCCCGTACAGTGAGATCGGCGAAGCCTTGGGCGCTGTAGAGGAGCGAGGCGGGGCCAAGCTGCTGACCGCTCAGGGCAAGGGCACGGGAGCTCTCCACAAGAGCGGCGGCCGCCGCCAGCACCTGGTCGGAGGCCAGTTCCGTGTGGCGGGCAAGCTGGCTCACCTCGCAGGGCTCCAGGCGCGACAGGGCGATGAGCACCATGTCCTCCGGGGAGCCGCGGTCCAGCTTCTCCAGCGTCTCGAGGGTGGGCTGATGGAAGCGGCGATGGCGCCGCACGCGGGTGTCCACCACCTTGCCGCCGCCCAGGGTGTCGTTGGGCGAGCGGACGACGAAGAAGTCGCCTGGGGCCACCGCCAGCGGCTCCTCCAGGCGGATCTGGGCCCAGGCGGTCTCGCCGGCCGCTAGTTCGTCGTGATCGAGGAGGAGGACGCGGCCGGTCACCTCGCTGGAGCTGCTGTGGAAGGAGACCTGAAGGCTGTGGCGGATCGGTCGCGGCAGGTAGCTCACGGCGCGCAGGCGCACATCGATGGCTGTGGTGGGGCGAAGCCATCGGGGGGTGGTGACCACCATGCCCCGTCGCAGATCGCGGGGGGAGATGCCTGTCAGGTTCAGGGCCAAGCGGCGGCCGGGCTCGGCCTCTTGTAGTTTGCGCTGGTGGGTCTGCATGCCGCGGATGCGCGACTTGGGGCCGCCGGGGACGATCTCCACCTCCTGACCCGCCCTGAAGGAGCCGTCGACGAGGGTGCCGGTAACGACGGTGCCGAAGCCGGCCACCGTGAAGGCACGGTCGATGGGCAGGCGGGGCCGGCCGAGGTCGCGCTTGGGGGGTATCTGGGCCAGCTCCCTCTCGATGGCGTCCACCAGCTCGGTGAGCCCCTCGCCGGTGACAGCGGAGCAGCTCACGATGGGCGAGCCCTCCAGGGTTGTGTCGGCGATGGCCTCGGCGGCGTCGGCCTCCACCAGCGATAGCAGCTCGCTGTCCACCAGGTCCTTCTTGGAGATAGCCACGATGCCTCGGCGCACGTCCAGGAGGTCGAGGATGGCCAGGTGCTCGCGGGTCTGAGGCATGACGCTCTCATCGGCGGCGATGACCAGCAGGGCCAGGTCGATGCCGCCCACGCCGGCCAGCATGTTCTTGATGAAGCGCTCGTGGCCGGGGACGTCGACGATGCTCACCTCCTGGCCGCCGGGGAGCTTGAGCCAGGCGAAGCCCAGGTCGATGGTCATCTCCCGCTCCTTCTCCTCCTGGAGGCGGTCGGGGTCGATGCCGGTGAGGGCCTTCACCAGGGCCGATTTGCCATGATCGACGTGGCCAGCGGTGCCTATAACGTACATCTGTTCTATATAGTACGACGGCTGTCAAGAGGGATCCACGGGCCAGGCGGCTCGTGGCCGATCATAGCATAGGCCAGGGAGGGAACAAAGGTCTCTCTCAGGTGGAGCCGTTGTGGCATGGGAGAGGCCTCTGCTACCATGGAGGAGCGAGTTGATTATGCCACGCGTCGGTTGGGTCTACGACCCCTTCTATCTAGAACACGATACGGGCGAGCATCCGGAGAACTCCAGCCGGTTGCTTTCCATTCTGGCGCTCCTGGAAGAGTGCGGACTGCTCCCTTCTCTCACCTCTGTCACCGCTGTCGATGCCAGCGAGGCCGACCTGGAGCTGGTGCACGATCCGGAGATGATCCGCTGGGTGCGCGAGAGGACGGAATCCGGGCAGCGCTGGCTGGAGGCGGACACGGCGGTCAGCCGCAAGTCGTACGCGGTGGCCCTGCGGGCGGTGGGTGGCTGCCTGCAGGCGGTGGATGCTATCCTAAACGACAAGATAGATTCGGCCTTCTGCCTGGTGCGGCCGCCGGGCCACCACGCCACCCCCGACCGGCCGATGGGCTTCTGTTTGTTCAACAACGTGGCCATCGCTGCCAGGCATGCTCAGGTGCGGCGAGGCCTGGAGCGGGTGGCCATCGTCGACTTCGATGTGCACCACGGGAACGGCACCCAGGACGCATTCTACGCCGATCCATC
>JAIVWR010000072.1:0-6540 GCA_048636435.1 Acidobacteriota bacterium
CCGCGGATAAAAGCGATGACGGGTTTCTTGGCCGCTACCTTGGCTATCCCCAGGTGGATCTGCTCGGCGGCGGCCGCCGAGCCGCCCGGCGAGTCGATATCCACTACCATCGCCCTCACACGGGTGTCGTCACGCAGGGCGCCGAACATGCGACCGTAATCGGGGCTGCGGATGGTCGTTCCCAGGACGCCGAAGAGCTCCACGATGGCGATCCTGGGGGCCAGCCACGGCAGACCTATCGGACGGATGTGAGTCACGTCTTAACCTCGCAGAACTAGCGATGCCTCAGCCTGCCTCCTGGCAGGCTCTGCAGCCAGTATAGCGCGGATGGGCGATATGTGCTGACCATCGCCCTTCCGTTCGTCAGCAAGGAGCAACTTTCGCTGACGCGGGCGGGGGACGAGCTCACGATCAGCGTGGGGAGCTTCAAGCGCAGCATCATCCTGCCGCGCATTCTCCACGGCCTGAGCACGCTGGGGGCTAAGTTCGAGGGGGACAAGCTGCGCATCGCCTTCGGCGAGGCCTTGGAGGAGGAGTCGCCGTGATCGGCAGGACGGGCGGATAGCCAGTCCGGCAAGACCAAGTGGGCGCTAGCGAGCCTGGGTCGCGTCGTGGATGATCTTGCCAACGTCGGCTATCGTAACCTGGTCGTAGACCGGGTGGTTCAGGATGGCCTCCCGATCGAGGGTGTAGGCGTTTCGCCGTCCCACCTTGCGCTTGCTGATGAAGCCGCCCTGATCCAGCTCCCGCACGATCTGATAGACGGCCCGCTCCGTCAGTCCTGTGCTGAGGGCGATCTCTCGCAAGGTAGCCTGAGGGTTCTGGACGATGTGGAGGATCACCTGGCCGTGGTTGCTGAGAAAGTTCCATCTCTTGGGCATAGCCTACTCACCCTTCCCTAGAGGCAAAGCGTCCGCTTCGTCTCTGCTCCTAAGCGCCTCTGGACGACCGCCACTAGCGTTCCCAGGGCTCCAAATAGCTGGGCCGTAGCCAGGGAACGGAAGAGGCGCTGCCCGAGGAGGACATCCCCGTTCACTGAATGGGCGGCACGATTAAGAGACATAGGTTTGGTCATGTCTCCGCCAGTCGGCCAAGATTTTCCACCGTTTTTTTCCATAGGTATTGACAAGTGGTACAATGGCTGCTATTGTTGTTAGGCCAATATAGATTCCCAATTCTATATTAGTAAGGTAAAAAAGACATATTAGTAAACTGATAATCGTCTAGGAGAACCAAACTCGTTGGTCTCATTATGCAGAAAGAGTACGGCTGTTGTCTAGTGGTGCAGTTCTATAGAGAGGCTTCTAGGAAGCGTAATCGGGATTTTTGGATGGCGAGATAGGGGGAAGCAGCACTTGAGAAGCGTCGGCGTACACGAGCCTCTCAGTCGGCCGAGGGACGTGAGCGTCGGGGAGCGCATCTTCCAGGACTTTGCCGAGCGCTACCGTCAGTACTTCCCGCGGGTGTTCGCCTATGTCTACGGGCGAATACGGGACGTCCAAGCAGCCGAGGACATAGCATCAGAGGTCTTCGAGAGGGCTTTCGTCAAAGCCGAGACCCTTCGGCATGAGGAAGCCTTCGGCACCTGGCTTTTCACCATCGCCAGAAATCTCCTGATCTCCTACTGCCGCAAACGCAACCGCTTTGGCGGCCCAGTCAGCTCTGAGCTGATCGACTCCTTGCCGGGGGAAGACGCCCCTGAGGAGAGTCTTCTGGAGCGCGAGGAAGTGGCCAAGATAATGGGCCATGTTCGGCGCTTCCCGCAGAGGGAGCAGGACCTCATCGCCCTGAAGTTCGACGCCGAGCTGACGAACGTGCAGATCGCCGGGATAATGAACCTGAGCGAAAGCAATGTGCGGGTCATCCTCTGTCGCACACTGCAGAAGCTAAGGAAGGTTCTTCAGGAGGAGCTTTAGCTCCCCTCTTCAGAGGCAAACCGGAAGGCCATAGCCCTTTCGTCCTCAGGCTGAATCGCCCATCAGGCATGCCCCATCATGGCGCTGTGCGTTAGGCCGCCGCAAGTTGGCGGACGCGCTCGACCAGCATCGGCAGGGAGGTGCCCGCCGGCGCCCGCAGGATGATATCGCACAGGGGGGTCAGGGCCGTCTCGTTGGGGTTGATCTCGATGAGTTTGCCGCCAGCCATTTTCACGTCCTGGGGGAAGCCGGCCGCCGGATACACTGTTCCCGAGGTGCCTACAAGGAGCATACAGGTGCACATTCGGGACTGGCGGATGCACTCCTCCAGGGCGTCGCGGGGGATCGGCTCGCCGAACATCACTGTGTCGCTCTTCACCATGCCGCCGCACTGGGGGCACTTGGGTGGCAGCTCCTCAACGGTGAACTCGTCGATGGGCCAGCGAGTATTGCAGCCGATGCAGCGCAGCTTCACGCGGCTGCCGTGGATCTCGGTGATGGCCGTACTGCCTGCCTCCTGGTGGAGGTTGTCGATGTTCTGGGTGATGATGTGTTGAAGCTGGCCCAGTTGCTCCAGCTCGGCCAGGGCGTAGTGGCCGGGGTTTGGTTTGGCCTGGTCCAGGGCGTCGATGAGCTCCTGCAAGGGGCCGGTGCCGCTAATCCTCTCCTCCCACCACTTCTTGGGGTCGCGCATGAAGCTCTGGTAGCCCAGCGTGTCGGGCTCGCCGTACTTGGTCCAGAGGCCGCCCGGCCCGCGGAAGGGAGGGATGCCGCTCTCCACCGAGTGGCCGGCCCCCACCAGGGCCACCACGTGGTTGGCGGCCACTACCAGGCGGGCCGCTTCCTCTACGGCTTGCTCCAGTAGCTCTTCGCTGGTCATCTCTTTCTCCTGCGTGTCAGCGCTGGCCTACCCCCCATTAGGGGGCTTCGCCCGGGCCGGCGGCCTGGCCGGAGATCACCTGCACGAAGATGGTCCTGTCGCGTGGGCCATCGAACTCGCATAGGAAGACGCCCTGCCAGCGGCCCAGGGCCAGGCGCCCGTTATCGATGGGCACCATCAGGGAGAGCCCCGTCAGGCAAGACTTGATGTGGGCGGGGGCATTGCCCTCGAGGTGGTGGTAGCTGCTCTTGCTAGGGACCAGGGTGTCAAGGCGGCTCAGGATGTCTCGTCCCACGGAGGGGTCGGCGTTCTCGTTGATGATGATGCCGGCAGTGGTGTGCGGCAGGTACAGGTAGCAGACGCCTTCCTCGACGCCGCTGCGGTGGACGACGTCGTTGACCCTCTGGGTGATCTCCTCCAGTACTTCCTTGCCCCTGGTGAAAACGTTAATGTGCAATGGCACGATTCACGCTCCTTCCCCTTTTCCGCTGCCTCATTATAGCGTGAACTTCCCTTGTTGGCGCTAGCATGGTTTTCTTGACGCCCGTGAAGCCGTCTGCTACGTTGCCGGCGAGAAGCCATGAAAAGAACGGTCATGACGATCGCCGGCTCCGATTCCAGCGGCGGCGCCGGCATCCAAGCCGACCTCAAGACCTTCGCCGCCCTGGGCGTCTACGGCACCTGCGCCATAACCGCCGTGACCGCTCAGGATAGCACGGGGGTGCAGGCGATCCACGAGCTTCCGCCAGAGCTGGTGGCCGCCCAGATCGATGCCGTGGTGCGAGACATGGGCGTCGACGCCGTGAAGACGGGGATGCTGGCCAATGCGGGGATCGTTCGCGTGGTGGCGGAGAGAGTGCGGCAGCATCGCCTGCCGAACCTGGTGGTCGATCCAGTGCTGGCCGCCAAGAGCGGCGACCGCTTGCTAAGGGAGGACGCTCTGAGCGTTCTCCGGGCAGAACTGCTCCCCCTGTGTACCGTGGTCACACCGAACATCCCAGAGGCGGAGGCGCTGGTGGGCCGCCGCCTGGAGACGGACGAGGATCTGCAGCAGGCGGCGCAGGAGATAGCGGCGCTGGGAGCCGGGAACGTGGTGATCACCGGTGGGCATGCCTCGGGGCCGGAGGCGGTGGACCTGCTGTACGACGGCAAGGGCATTCGCCGCTTCTCGGCGCCGCGCCTGGCCACCCGCCACGGGCGAGGCGTGGGATGCACCTTTGCCTCGGCCATCGCCGTTCGGCTGGCGCAGGGGGCCGGCATCGAGGAGGCGGTGGCGCACGCCAAGGAGTATGTGACGGCGGCTCTGGAGCATGCCTTCGCCCTGGGGAAAGGGCCGGGGCCGGTGCATCACTTCTACGAGTGGTGGGAGGGCGGCCTTCGTTGACTTTGGAGCGCCTATCTGCTAATCTGAAAGTACCAATTGAATAGAGCCGTGCGGGAGCTCGGGTAAGCCGGGCTGAGAGGCCCCGATATGTCGGGGCGACCGTCGGAACCTGATCTGGGTAATGCCAGCGTAGGGAATCGGAAGAGACGCCCCAAACAATGCGCTGCTGGTACACCCAGCGGCGCGAATTTTTATAGAGGAGAGGGCGTCTCTAGAAAGGAGCCAGTCATGGCCTCCAACAGCAAGCCGGTGACGCAACTGTACTATGCCCGTCAGGGCGTGATCACCGATGCCATGCGGCGCGTGGCGGAGAGGGAAGGGCTGGAGCCGGAGGTGGTGCGCCAGGAGGTGGCCAGGGGCCGGATGGTGATCCCGGCCAACGTGAGCCACCTGGCCATGAAGCTGGACCCCATCGGCATTGGCCTGGCGACAACGATCAAGATCAACGCCAACATCGGCAACTCCGCCGTCAGCTCCAACATCGAGCAGGAGCTGGATAAGCTGCGCCTGGCCGTACGTTGCGGCGCTGATACGGCGATGGACCTGAGCAGCGGCGGCGACATCGACGCCATCCGGGCAGCCATCATCGACGAGAGCACTGTTCCCATCGGCACCGTGCCTATCTACCAGGCTGTGACCCTGGTCGACCGGGTGGAGGACCTCACCGCGGAGGACCTCCTGGCGATGATCGAGCGTCAGGCTCAGCAGGGCGTGGACTACATGACCATCCACGCAGGCATCCTTCTGGAGCACATGCCGCTGGTGAGCAAGCGGGTGACCGGCATCGTCAGCCGCGGCGGCGCCATCCTCGCCCAGTGGATGCTCTATCACCACAAGCAGAACCCCCTGTACGAGCGCTTCGACGACATCTGCGACATCTTCCGCCGCTACGACGTGACCTTCAGCCTGGGCGATAGCCTGCGGCCGGGTTGCCTGGCGGATGCCAGCGACGAGGCCCAGTTCGCCGAGCTGCGGACGCTGGGCGAGCTGACGCAGCGGGCTCGCGCCAGGGAGTGCCAGGTGATGGTGGAGGGGCCGGGCCACATCCCCCTGGACGAGATCGAGATGAACGTGAAGCTCCAGCAGGAGATCTGCGACGAGGCGCCGTTCTACGTGCTGGGGCCTCTGGTGACAGACATCGCCCCTGGCTACGACCACATCACCTCGGCCATCGGGGCCACCGTGGCCGGGTACGCTGGGGCAAGCTTCCTGTGCTACGTGACAGCCAAGGAGCACCTGGGCCTGCCCGACCTGGACGACGTGAGGGAGGGGGTTGTCACCTACAAGCTTGCCGCCCACGCCGCCGACGTGGCCCGCAAGCACCCAGGAGCGCGGGCGCGGGACGACGAGCTATCGCGGGCGCGCTACGACTTCGACTGGGAGAAGCAGTTCGCCCTCTCGCTGGACCCCGAGACGGCCCGCCGCATGCACGATGAGACTCTGGGCCACGAGGTCTTCAAGGGGGCCGAGTTCTGCTCCATGTGCGGGCCCAAGTTCTGCGCCATGCAGATCTCCCGCCACCTGGGCGAGGAGACGTCGAGGCAAGTGCAGGCCGAGCAGGAGAAGCTGGCCAAGAAGCACGCCAAGTAAGGGCTCGGCTGGAAGGGGAACCGTCGCCATGGAAGACTATCTGGAGATCGCCGGCAAGAAGTTTCGCTCTCGCCTGATGGCGGGCACGGGAAAGTACCGCAGCACCGAGGATATGCTGGCCGCCCTCGAGGCCTCGGGGGCGGAGATCGTGACCGTGGCCATCCGCCGCCTCAACCTGGACAACCCCAAGGAGAAGACCCTCCTGGACCTCATCGACTGGAGCAAGTACACGATCCTGCCCAATACCGCCGGTTGTCGCACGGTGGAGGAGGCCCTGCTGACCGCCCGCCTGGCGCGCGAGGTCACCGGCTCCGACTGGATCAAGCTGGAGGTGATCCCCGACCCCAAGTACCTCCTTCCCGACGCCGTGGGGACGCTGGAGGCCGCCCAGGTGCTCATCGGCGAGGGCTTCGTCGTCCTGCCCTACATCCACGCCGACCCCATCCTGGCGCGTCGGCTGGAGGAGGTGGGTTGCGCGACCGTCATGCCGCTGGGCTCGCCCATCGGCTCTGGGCGGGGCATCTTCACGCTGGAAGAGATCCAGATAATCGTGGAGGAGGCGAAGGTGCCGGTGGTGGTGGACGCTGGCCTGGGGGTGCCATCCGACGTCTCCCTGGCCATGGAGGTCGGGGCCGACGCGGTGCTGGTCAATACGGCTATAGCCGAGGCGCAAGACCCCGCCCTCATGGCCGAGGCCTTCCGCCTGGGGGCGGAGGCCGGGCGCCGAGCCTACCTGGCGGGACGCATCGCCAAGAAGGCCTACGCCTCGG
>JAIVWR010000073.1:0-6503 GCA_048636435.1 Acidobacteriota bacterium
AGACGAGCCGGTCCCCATGGCCCAAACCAAAGCTAGCAGACCCAGGGCAATCATACCTGCCAGATACAAGAGAGCAGGTTTCCTCGCCCAGTTACGCATGGCAAACCTCCCAGAGTTGGCGCCACCATCCTACCCCGCAGCCGCGAGCGTTGGCAAGGGAAGAGGCTACGGCCACCCCATCGCCGCCACGAGCCGCACGATGGCGCTGGCCAGCGGGAGGAGAGCAGCGGTCGACGGGAACCGAGAGCAAGCCTTCAGATGCCCATCAAGAACTGCTTTTGCAGATTCCGAAAGCTGCTGACGACCCGCGCATCGGCGGTTCACCAAATCCCCCCTGTGGACTATTGTCCAGCCCCCTTTTATAATCATGATCGATTGCGGTTTCGTTGCCTGACCGACACGGAGGTAGACATGCCGCTGCGACCGACTCGTCCGATAGCCCTTCTTGTCACAATTGCCGCATTGGCCATCGCCAGCCTGGCCTGCGGTTCCGAGGCGCCGTCGAGGCTGCCGCAGACCCCCGAACCGCAGCCTGCCACCCCTAGCCCCACGGTAAGCGCGGAAGAGACTGAGACCCTGCCCCTGAGCCCAAGTACGACGGAGCTAGCGCAGGCCACCGTACAGATCTGGGCCCTAAGTCTTGTAGGAGATACCTTTGAGCCAGTATGGACTGGCTCGGGCAGCATCATCTCGGAGGACGGTTTGATCTTGACCAACGCCCACGTCGTGGACAATCGCCTTGGTGAGTATGATCGGCTAGCGGTGGCTGTCCTGAACCGGACCGACGAGCCTCCCGAGATGGTCTATCTGGCAGACGTGACCTCGGTGGATTATGCGCTGGACCTGGCCGTCATCCGCATTGTGTCGGATCTGGACGGCAGCCCCACGGTGGTGCATCTCCCGACCGTCGAGTTGGGAGACTCCGCTGACGTTGAGATAGGCGACCACATTCGCATCCTGGGCTACCCAAGCATCGGCGGCAAAACGATCACGTTTACGGACGGCGTCGTGAGCGGGTTCACGTCCGAGCGGGGCCTGAGCGGACGCGCCTGGATCAAGACCGACGCCACCATCGCCGGAGGGAACAGCGGCGGCATGGCCGTCAATGACCAGGGGAAGCTTATCGGCGTGCCCACTATCTTGGGAGCCGGCTCGGGCGGGCAGCAGCCCGTGGACTGCCGCTATGTGGTGGACACCAATCGGGACGGCCAGATCAACGATCTGGACTCTTGTGTGCCTTTAGGAGGATTCATCAACGGCCTGCGTCCGCTGAACCTAGCAACGCCCTTGGTCCAGGCTGCCGAGGCCGACGAGGAGTACGTCGGATTATTGCCCGTCGAGCCCGAACCGACGGGCGGATTCGATACAAGCCAAGTCATATTCCACAACCTGGTCTTCGCCGACGGCGTCACGGCCGACGACCAGCCCACCCAGATCTGGGATGCTCTACCTTCAGGCGTGACCCACGTGTGCGCCTTCTGGGACTACGAGGGCATGGTGGACAGTATGACCTGGGGAGCCCTGTGGTTTGTCGATGGTCAGGTGAATGAAGAGGGGAGTATCATCGACAACACCTGGACGGGTGGAGACAGCGGCAACTGGTGGGTGTGCACCATCGATGATGCCGGCCTCCCGGACGGTCTTTATGAGGTGGTGCTCTCGGTGGAGGCCGACGTGCAGCGGACGGGCGCGGTCTTCGTCGGCGGAGACCACCCTCCCACCGAATTCACGATAGTTAACGAATCGAGGGGAGAGATCTGCTACGCCTTCATATCGCCCGCGGGCGCTCAGCACTGGGGCGAGGATGACCTGGGTAGAGAGGAGTCGATTGAGACTGGAGCGTCCCGTGCCTGGCTCTTGCCCGCTGGCACCTACGACCTGATGCTCCAGGATTGCGCTGAGGAAACGCTCACAGAGGAGTACGGGCTTGACCTAGCTCAGACCCTCGTCTACACCCTGACGGACTGATAGACCGATAGACTGCTTTCTTGGAAGGCCGCTGGCCGCGCTGGCTCCAAGAGCCTACACTCCCACGACGAAGGGGCGGTCGCGAAGGCCGCCCCTAGTCTTTGCTTCCGACCGGGAGGCGTGGTCACCGGTGGCGAATACGGCCTATCGTCCCACCAGGCCATTGTGGTGATCAGCGCGAACTACGTCACCGAGGGCAGAGGATTGCGAACCACGCGAGGGCGTTGGCCGGCGGGGGCAGGGCAGGGTCAACCCACTCGCTACCCTTCGAGCGAGGACGAGCTGCCCTCAGAATGCGGTGCTGCTAGAATGAGGGACAGTCCCATAGTAGGAGGAGTCGGCAAGCATGGAATCCCTCGCCATCACTAAACTGGATCACGTCGCCATGGCTGTCCGGAAGATCGATGAGCACCTGCCCTTTCTCACCGAACTCTTCGGCATGAAGGTCGTGGGCCGCTTCCGTAGCGAGGACGAGCACTACGCCGGCGTCACCCTCGACGTGCCCGGTGGCAGCACCCAGTGGGAGCTCGTGGAGCCCACCTCGGACGACAGCTTCCTGGCCCGTTTCCTGACGGAGCGCGGCCCCGGCCTACATCACGTGACCTTCCAGGTGGAGAACGTGGAGAAGGCGGCGGAGATCTTGCGAGCCCGCGGCATCGAGCCCTTTGGCGGGGTGAGAGTCGGTCCTACTTGGAGAGAGCTTTTCATCCACCCTCGGGACAGTGGAGGCGTTCTCATCCAGCTATACGACGGCTACTGGGACTGTCAGCCTCCCTCGGAGGGCAGCTAGCCACCGCCGTCCTCTGTGCGGCAGAGGCGGCACCCTAGCGCGCGCCAAGGCCCGCCCTTCAGGAGGAGGCGGGCAACCTGCTGGATGGCTACCTTAAAAACCAGCGCAAGAAAGTCGTTAGCGAACGGTTAGCAACTGCGGATGGGCCTCAGCAATAAGATAGGGCGCAAATCTCACGATCTGCGCCCTCGTTGCATAGATTTCGTATTTGGCGGGAGTGCATGGGAGTCGAACCCACCCAGGACGGGTCTACCGCCCCGCATCGGTTTTGAAGACCGAGAGGCCCACCGGGGCCCATCCACTCCCGCGTCTGACCGCTGCTAGCCAGGCCCTGCTTTACGATGACAGGGCCTGATCGATGACCTTCTTCAGGTCGCTCTTGGGCCGAAAGCCGATGACCTGGCCCACCGGCTGGCCTCCCTTGAACACAAGAAGGGTGGGAATGGCGCGAATGCCGTACTGGCTTGCTGTGTTGACGTTATCGTCGGTGTTCATCCTGAGGAACTTCACCTTGTCGGCGTATTCCACCGCCAGCTCCTCAACAATCGGCTCCACCATCCGACAGGGGCCGCACCAGGGCGCCCAAAAGTCCACCAGCACCGGTACTTCCGCCTTCAGCACTTCGCTTTCGAACTGGCCGTCATTGACCTCGCTAGTCTTTGCCATCTGTCACTCCTTTGCCAACCTCCTCGATCTGTGCCGAAGCTCCTCTGTCTAGCCGGACCGGGCGTCCCTTCCGGGCGCTTCAGCCACAGCCTGACCCTCCTCCGCCGACGGCCGCATAGCCTCCAGCATCCCGGACACGACCGCCTCGCGGGCCACCCTCAGCGCGCTCCTGATTGCCACGGCATCGCTGCGGCCGTGCCCCACAAACACCAGCCCCCTCACCCCCAGGAGAGGCCCTGCGCCGTACTCCCGATAGTCCGTCCGCTTCTGCACGCCGCGAAAAGCCCCCCTCAGGACCAGGCCCGGCAGCATATAATACCACTTGCTCCTGATAGCACCCTCGAGCTGCCCCCTGATGAAAGCAGCGATGCCCTCCATCGTCTTGACCACCACGTTGCCGGTGAATCCGTCCGTAACGATGACATCGGCCACGCCGCTGGCGATGTCCTTCCCCTCCACGTTGCCGATGAAGTTGAGGTGGCTGGCCTTCTTCAAGAGAGCGTAGACCTCCTGGGTCAACAGGTTGCCCTTCGTCTCCTCCTCGCCGATGCTCAGCAGAGCCACCCGCGGCCTCTCCACCTTCCACACCCGCTCCATATACACGCTGCCCATCTCGGCGAACTGCACCAGGTACGTCGGCTTGCAATCGGCGTTGGCCCCCACATCCAGGAGAAGGGTCAACCGACCCGACAGGGGGAGCAGCGCCACCATGCACGGCCGCTGGATGCCGCGCAGACGCCCCAGGTACATGATGGAGCCCGCTAGCACCGCCCCCGTATTGCCGGCAGAGACGAAAGCGTCCGCCTCTCCCTGCTTGACCAGCTTCAGCCCCACCACAATCGAGGAGTCCTTCTTGTGACGAGCGGCCTGGGCGGGGTGCTCGTCCATAGCGATGACCTCGCTGGCCGCCACCACCCGAATGCCCTCCGGCCGCGGCCCTGCCTTTGCCAGCTCCTCCTCCACCAGCGCTGGCGGCCCCACCAGCGCCACCTGTATCCCCAGCTCGCGGGCGGCCAGCACCGCCCCCTTCACGATCTCCTCAGGGGCGTGGTCGCCGCCCATAGCGTCCAGCGCGATCAGCGGCTCATTCGCCGCCACGGAACTCCTCCTCGATCCAGCGGCGGAGGTCCGCGTCCAGCAGCACGTCTGCCGCCGTCATGGCCATGGCCTTGGCGGAGTCCAGAAGGCCGCGATGACCGGCCTCCGATGCCGCAACGTCCCGGAACTCAGGCGTGTGGATCGGGACATCCGGTGGAGCGATGCCCACCGTCGGATGAATGGCCGGCACCAGAACGCTAACGTTGCCCATGTCGGTGCTGCCCATCGAGCGCTGGCTGTCGCACTCCTGCACCTCGCGGCCGAGCGCCTCCATATTCCGCCGATACGCCTCGGCCAGAGCGCGATTGCTACGCATGGCCCGATAGCGGGCCTCCTCTCCCCAGTGGTACTCCAGGCGAGCGCCGGTAGCCTCCGCACCCGCCCGAAAGCATGCTAACACCTTCTCCTTTAGCTCCTCCAGGTAGTCGTCATCCTCGGCCCTGAGCAGGAAGGCGCCCGCCGCGTGCTCCGGCACCACGTTCACTGCCTGGCCGCCGTCGGTGATGATGCCGTGGATGCGCGCCGAATCGCGAATGTGCTGCCGGAGGGCATTGACGCTGCTGTAGGCAATGACCAGAGCGTCCAGGGCGTTGACGCCCGCCTCGGGACGAGCGGCCGCGTGGGCCGCCCTCCCGAAGTACTGCACGTCCAGCTCGAGGCAGGCCAGGGCATAGGTCACCGCCACGTCGCGGTTGGCCGGATGGACCAGCATGGCCACGTCCAGGTCATCGAACGCGCCCCGACTAGCCATGAACACCTTGCCCCCTGCCGCCTCCTCAGCCGGCGTCCCGATGACCAGCGCCGTCCCCCCAGCCTCTGCGACGATAGCCTTGGTGGCGATGGCCGCCCCCAGCGAAGCGGTGGCGATGATGTTATGGCCGCACCCGTGGCCGATCCCGGCCAGCGCATCGTACTCGGCGATGAAGGCCACTCGCGGCCGCCCACTGCCGTAGGTGGCTCGAAAAGCCGTGTCTATTTGGCAGATGCCTCGCTCCACCGCAAAGCCCTCAGCCTCCAGATAGTCGGTCAGCCAGCCGGCCGCCTTCGCCTCTCGAAAGGCCGTCTCCGGATTCGCATGGATGCGTAGGCTGAGCTCTATGAGCTCGTCACGACGGGCCTCTACCTCGTCTATGGCCCTCTTCTTCAGGTCATCAAGGCGACTCATTTTTGGGGTTGCCCTCTGAAAGATGGCTTCGGGGAAAGCACGGCTCCATTGTAGTTGTCGCCAACGAAGGCGGTCAAGGACAGCCGGGGCGCTCGCTCGCAGTCACGTGACTGGTTCATTCTTGGTGGGTAGCGGTTTTCGGACCATCCCGCGGGTTGAAACCCGCGGCTTCCCAGAATCGAAAATTTGGTGCTGCGGGATTTATCCCGCAGGGTTAGGGAGTTCACCCACCGGTGGTGAACCAGTTACGCAGCCAGGGCCCTACTCCCCTTCGCCCTCACTCTGGGATATACTAGATTTCGGCGGCCTTCCAGTCAGAGGGTAGGCCGGCAATAGCGAATCAATGGCTCGGTGCCCATGCGCGGAAAGACGCTAGCAGCCCTCCTCCTCTTGGCCCTCGTCGCCATCCTTGCGGCCTGCCAGGGGGAAGAAGAGGTGACGCCCTCGCCCACGCCGCCGCTGGAGGCCCAGCTCCGCCAGCAGCTCGAGGAGCTATCCACCGACGCCCTCCTCACCCTTGCCTTTCCCGGCGTCGCCCTCACGCCGCCGCCCCTCGAAGATCCGCTCGTCCTCTACGTCGTTAAGGACGAACCCTCCTGGCGCATCCAGGCGCTGGGACGCCTCATCGGTCACTTCACCCGCCGTGATCAGCCTCAGCTGGCGGCCTTCCTCTACCTGCATGGCCCAGCCGCGGACGGCGAAGCGCCACCTCTCTCGCAGGTCTTACAACTGCCCGAGGGCCTGTTCATGGCCCTCATCGAGCTGGACACCCGCGATCAGCCGGCTCTGGCCGGCCTCAGCCTTCTCGATTCCTCA
>JAIVWR010000074.1:0-6367 GCA_048636435.1 Acidobacteriota bacterium
TGGAGGCACAGGCTGTGAGCACCCCGATGCCGCAGGTGCGCTACCAGCGCATCGTGGTCAAGATCGGCACCAACGTTCTCACTGCGGGCACCGACCGCCTGGACCTGGAGGTGATGTCGTCGCTGGTGGGGCAGGTGGCTCGTCTTCACCGCCAGGGGAAGGACGTGCTCATCGTAAGCTCGGGGGCCATCGCCTGCGGGCGGCATCGTTTGGGCACCGCCAAGGAGCGCAAAGACATACCCTTCCGCCAGGTGCTGGCGTCGGTGGGCCAGACCTACCTCATGCAGGCCTACGATGAGCTCTTCGCCTGGCACGACATCGTGATAGCCCAAACCCTCCTCACCAAGCGCGACCTGGCCGACCGCCAGGGCTACCTGAACGCCCGCAACACCCTCCTGGCCCTCCTCGAAGCGAGAGCGGTGCCCATCGTGAACGAGAACGATGTGGTGGCGGTGGAGGAGATCGAGGGAGTCAAGATCGGCGACAACGATAGCCTCTCGGCCCTGGTGACCAACCTGGTGGATGCCGACCTGCTGGTGCTGCTCACCGACCAGGGCGGCCTCTTCACCGCCGATCCCCGTCTCCACCCCGACGCTCGCCTCATACAGCGGGTGGAGCGGATTGACGAGGAGATCGAGCAGCTTGCGGGCGAGGGCGGCGAACGGGGTGTTGGCGGCATGACCACCAAGATTCAGGCTGCCAGACTGGCCACCGCCGGCGGAACCCACGTGGTCATCGCCGACGGCCGCGAGAAGGACGTCCTGGTGCGCCTGGCCGAGGGCGAGGCCCTGGGCACCCTCTTCGCGGCGACTGTGGATCGCCTGGAGAGTCGCAAGCGCTGGATGCTGACCGGCCTCTCGCTGAAGGGGAGCATAGTGGTGGACGCGGGGGCGGCCAGGGCCCTGCGCCAGGAGAAGCGGAGCCTTCTGCCAGCGGGGATACGCCGGGTGGAGGGCCCCTTCGAGCGGGGCGATGCCATAGCCATTTGCGACAGCGAGGGGCAGCGCATCGCCTGCGGCATCGCCAGCTACGGCTCCAGCGACATCGAAACCATTCAAGGCCTCCGCTCCGAGCGCATCGAAAAAGTGCTAGGCTACCAGTACGGGGCGGAGGTAGTCCACCGCGACAATCTGGTGCTTCTGTAAGAGGATCTGTTGAGAAGGAGGCAGGCCATCGCCAGGAGTAGGTATGGGCTCTGTCGTTAAGAAGCGGCGCAAGAAGATTCGCAAGCACAAGCATCGAAAGATGCTGAAAAAGGCCCGCTGGCAGCGCAGGCACCGCTAGTTGCCTGCCCGCCGACAGCCAGACTAGCGGGCTGCCCCAGGGAGGGGAAGGTGGCGACGCACCGTTTTCGGGGCATGGTGGATGTCTTGAATACCGAAGGCGTGGTCGCGGCTAAGGCCTATTGTGAGCTGGTGATCGACGCCCTTGGTCTCGGCCTCGATGAGTGGGAGGGCGTCCTGCGAGAGGTGAGTCCGGCGGGTGCCCTCGTCGAGAGCGGCCGCTATCGCCTGCGACTGCCCACCGCCAGCGAGGGCGAGGTGGTTATCAACCAGGTCTTCGTCCGTGAAGGGGGAGACCTGGGGACACCGGCCGTCTACCAGTTCCTGGGGACAGGCCCGCCGCCGGAGGTCCCGCCAGAGGCGGGACGGTGACCCATGTTCGACAGGATTCGGCGAACCGTCTCGTCCTTGAGGGGGCGCCGCTTGGCGGAGAACCCGCTGGTGAAGGTGGCCGGCACCATCCACGAGGTGGAGGTGGACGTGTGGCGGACAGCGCTGGAGCGCCAGGGGATAGAGGCGACCATTCGAGAGCTTGCGCCGGAGGTGGCGCCGCCGGTCGGTCGGCCGAGCTGGGAGGTGTGGGTGCGGCAGAGCAACGAGCCGCGGGCCCGCCTGATCCTGGGCCTTTCGGGACGCAGCGTGATCCGTCTGCCGCGGCGGAAGGCGGAGGAGTGAGCGCTAGGGTGGTGGTGTGGTGATGGCGATGCCAGTCTCTGAGCTGCAAACGAAGGGCCAGGCCGCGCGCCAGGCGGCTCGGCGGCTGCCCCGCCTGTCGACGGAGGTCAAGAACCGCGCCCTGCACAGCATCGCCGAGGCCCTTCTCTCGCGCCAGGAGGAGATCCTGGCCGCCAACGCCGAGGACCATCAGGCGGCAAAGGCGTCCGGGCTCTCGGCCAGCGTCCTCGACCGCCTGCTCCTGAACCCCGACCGCCTGGCGGCCGTCGCGGATGGCGTGCGCACGGTGGCCGGCCTGCCCGACCCCGTGGGCGAGGTAATCGACATGCGCACCCTGCCCAACGGCCTGGTCGTCGGCCGCCGCCGCGTGCCTCTGGGGGTCATCGCCGCCATCTACGAGAGCCGCCCCAACGTCACGGTGGACATCGCCTCGCTCTGCCTGAAGAGCGGCAACGCCTGCATCCTGCGCGGCGGCAAGGAGGTCATCCGCTCGAACACCGTGCTGGCGCGAGTGCTGCGAGAGGCGGCGGCCGACGCCGGCGTGCCCGAGGGGGCGATTCAGCTCATCGAGAACACCGACCGCGCCCTGGTGGGCGAGTTGCTCAAGATGCGCGAGCTTATCGACCTGGTTGTTCCCCGCGGCAGCGCCGAGCTGATCCGCTTCGTGGCCGAGAACGCCCGCATGCCCGTCCTGATAGGCGGCACTGGCGTCTGCCACACCTATGTGGACCGCGCCGCCGACGTCGATATGGGCGTGCGGGTGGCGCACAACGCCAAGTGTCGCCGGTACAGCATCTGCAACGCCCTGGACACCCTTCTGGTGCACGTCGACATCGCTGAGACCTTTCTTCCCGCTATCGCCCGGGCGTGGGCGGAAGCCGGCGTCGAGATGCGCTGCGACCAGCGCTCGCTGGGCATCCTCGAGGCGTCGGATGTCGCCGGCCTCTCGCTCAAGCCGGCGCAGGCCGAGGACTTCGGCAAGGAGTTCCTGGCCCCGATCGCTTCCGTCAGGGTAGTCGACTCCCTGGATGAGGCCATCGACCACATCTACGAGCACGGCACCGGCCACTCGGACGCCATCATAAGCGAGGACTACTCGGCGGCCATGCGCTTCCTGGACGAGGTGGATACCTCTGTCGTCTACGTGAACGCCAGCACCCAGTTCACCGACGGCGCCCAGTTCGGCCTGGGGGCGGAGATCATCGATTCCACTCAGAAGACCATCGCTCGCGGCCCGGTGGCCCTGCGGGAGATCACCACCTACAAGTGGATCGTTCTGGGCAGCGGCCAGACTCGCCCATAGGATAGGAGGAGGAGATGAGGGATTACTACTTCGAGAGGGAGTGTCGCACGCCCTACTCCGAATGCTACGCCATCGAGGTGGACGGCAACGAAATCGGGCGGGTCGACGTTCACTTCACCGCCAGCGTGGCCTATGCCACCCTCTGCGTGGGAGGAGACCTGTCCGAGGAGGAAACGCGGGACCTCATCGGCGAGATCGACGAGAAGCTGGTGCTAACCACTGACCCGTTCCGGGAGGACTTCGTGGTCACGGTCTGGGCCGGCCGAGAGGCGGCTGTCTACTCCGACGAGGACTTCGCTGAGGAGGAGGAAGAGGAGGAGGAGTCCGAGGAGGGGAACGGCCATCGGACCTAGCGCTCGATGCGCTCCATAGGCCCTCGATAGCGACCGTCGTCGGGCTCGGGGTGAATGGTGACGATAGCACCGGGCAAGCGCTTCTTGATATCGGCCTCAATCTGATCACTCAGGTCGTGCACCTCCTGGATGGTGCGAGCAGGGTCCACCAGGAGGTGCAGCTCTACGTAGCGCTGGTGGCCGGAGCGGCGGGTGCGCAGATGGTGGAAGCCCCGCACCTCGGGGTAGCGCGCGAGGATGCTCTCGTAAATCTGCCTTTCGTCCTCCTCGGGCAAGCGCACGTCCATGATCTCACCCAGGGCGCCCCTGATCAGCCCAAAAGCCATCCACCACATATAGCCAGCCAGAGCCAGGGCCACGAGCGGATCGAAAATCTGGGCGCCGGTGAAGCGCACCAGCAGCAGGCCGGTGATGACCGCCGCTGCCTGAACGATGTTGGTCTGCAAGTGGCGGGCCTCGGCGGCAAGGGCCAGGGAGTCAGTGCGGCGAGCGGCCATCCGCATGTAGGCTGTCACCACCACGTTGAGCAGACCGCTGGTCACCATCGCCGCCAGGCCCAGGTTTACGTCGATGGTCTCGCCGCCCTCTATGATTCGTCGCAGGGCCTGATAGATGATGAAACCGCCACCCAAGCCGACCACCCCCGCCGACACCGTCGCCGAGAGGCCCTCCGCCTTGCCGTGGCCATAGGGGTGCTCCAAGTCGGCCGGGCGGGCGGCGATGCGCACGCTGAACAGGACAGCGGCGGCAGCCAAGAGGTCCTGGCCGCTGTCCAGGGCGTCGGACAGGACGGCGATGCTACCGCTGATGAGGCCCAGGGTGAGCTTGAGGATGAGCAGGCCCAGGGTGACTATCAGGGAGAGGGAGGCGGCCCGAACGGCGATACTCATGTCGCTCCAACGGCCGCGAGCGGAAGGCTTGGGCTAGCCTCTCTTGCGGGCGATGACACTACGGGCCGCCTCGGCGATCTTCTCGGCGCTGAGGCCGTAGTGCTCCAGCAACTGGTCCCAGCGCCCGGAAACGGCGTACTGGTCCTGCATGCCGATGAAGGCCATAGGGGTCGGCTGGTGCAGGGCCAGCGTTTGGGCCACAAGGCTGGCCAGGCCGCCGTGCACCAGGTGATCCTCGGCGGTGACGATGGCGCCGGTCTCCCTGGCCGCTGCCAGCACCGCCTCCACATCCAGGGGCTTGAGGGATGCCAGGTTGAGAACGCGGCAATCGATGCCCTGCGAGGCGAGAAGCTCGGCCGCCTCCAGGGCCTTCCAGACCATCACCCCGACGGCCATCACGGTCACGTCCTTGCCGGGACGCGTGAGGTGGGCCTTGCCCAACTGGAACTTGTAGCTCTCGTCGTGGATGACGGGGATCTTGGGACGCACGCAGCGGACATAGAAGGGGCCAGAGGTGCGGGCGGCTACCTCGATGGCCTGCTCCGCCTCCACCACGTCGGCGGGCACAATAACTCGAAAGCCGGGAAGAGAGAGCATGAGGGAGAGATCGTCGATGGCGTGAGCGGAGGCACCGTCCTCGCCGGTGATGATGCCGGCGTGGCTGCCCACCAGCTTGACGTTCTGGCGAGGCTGAGCGATGCCCAGGCGGATCTGATCGAAGCAGCGGCCGGGAGCAAAGACAGCGAAGGTGCTGATAAACACGGTCTTGCCCGCCGCCGCCAGGCCAGCCGCCACGTTCACCATGTTCTGCTCGGCCACGCCCACCGCGAAGAAGCGCTCAGGGAAGACCTTGCCGAACTGGCGGGCAGTGGTGGAGCCGCCCAGATCGGCGTCCACCACCACGATGTCCAGCCCCTGCTGGCACAAACGAATGAGGGTTGGCCCCAGGGCCTCGCGAGTGGCCGCCGCCTTGGCGGTCATCCTAGGCCAGCTCCGCCAGGGCCTTCTCAGCCTGCTCCGGCGTGGGCGCTTTGCCGTGGAAGTCGACGTTGTTCTCCATGAAGCTCACGCCCTTCCCCTTGATAGTATGAGCGATGATTACTGTAGGTCGCCCCTTGATCCCCTTCGCCTTCTCCAGCGCCTCAATGAGGGCCGACAGGTCGTGGCCGTCGGTCTCCAACACCTGCCAGCCGAAGGCCCGCCACTTCTCCTCCAGTGGCTGGAGGCCCATGATGTTCACCGTGTGGCCTTGCTCGCTCACCCAGCCGCCTATGCGCTGGGGGCGGCTCTTGTCTTCGTAGCGGCTGTAATCGGAGAATCCGTCGTTCTGGATGCGATTGTAATCGATGATGGCGGTGAGGTTGTCCGCCTGATGGTGGGCGGAGGCCATGGCAGCCTCCCAGGTCTGGCCCTCGTTCAGGTCGCCATCGCCCAGGAGGCAGTAGACGCGATAGTCCCTCCCGTCCAGGCGAGCCGCCAGCGCCTGACCAAGGCCGAAGGACAGGCCCATGCCCAGAGAGCCCGACGTCATCTCCACCCCCGGCGGGCTGCCGGCCACCAGGTGCCCCTCAAGGTAACTGCCCAGCTTGCGCAGGGTGATCAGTTCCTTTACCGGCAGATAGCCGCACTCGGCCATGACGGCGTAGACGGCGGGCGCGGCGTGCCCCTTGCTCAGGATGAAGCGGTCGCGGTCCGGCCACTGGGGGTTTTGGGGATCGTGGCGGAGGGTGTGACGGTACAGGGCCACCAGGATGTCCGCACAAGACAGCGAGCCGCCAGGGTGACCACACCCGGCGGCAGCGGTCATCTCGACGATGTGGCGCCGAACGCGCTTGGCGAAGGCTTGCAGTTCCTTCAACGAAG
>JAIVWR010000075.1:0-6349 GCA_048636435.1 Acidobacteriota bacterium
CGGTTGAAGTCGCTCAGGTCGATGATCTGGCGGTAGGAGGCAGCGTAACTGGAGACCGCATAGGGCCGGCTGCCGATGTAGCTCGCCTGGGCGACGGTGTTCATGTCGCCGCCCATCGGCACCGGGCCGCGGTTGAACAGACGCCGTAGAGCCCGCACCCGACCCAGCACATGCTCGAACGAAGCGTAGTGAACGCGACCCCAGGTCCAGCGGGACATGTCCTCTCCCAGCGACCGGCTCAGGGCAGCGACAGCCTCCTCCAGGCTCTGCTCCATCACCTCGCGCCAGCTTCGGCCGGCGAACCAATCGGCCGGGGCCTCCTTCATCAGGCCCAAGAGCCAGGAAGCGGAGCGATAGAGGTAGCCGCCGTCAGGAACGGCCGGGTGGAGCTCCTTGCCAACGAAGTAGTCAGTGAGGGGGCCGAGCTTTGCGGCCACCGTGTTGCGGAGCATCTGGAGGAAGAAGACCTCTACGATGGTGGCCGCCACGCTGTCCGGCGAGAGCTGGCAGTCCCAGACTCGCAGGAAGTTGAGCGCCCGCTTGGCGTCCGCATTGGCGGGCTTAAGGCTGAGAAGATGCTGAGCCAGCTCTGAGCCGGGGATGGAGTAGACATCGCCCTGTATGGAGCGAAAGTCCTCCAGGGAGTGCTTCTCCCTCGCCTCCAGCAACTCGATGATCCGCTGGACGCGGTAGCCTTCCATATACTCAGCACCCAGGAAATAGGGATAGTCGTCATCCACGATCTTGTTGTTGGCCGTGGCCACGTAGTGCGTGGGGGGATTGAGGACAGAGGGCAGCTCGTCGAAGGGGATGAAGCCCTTCCAGTCGTACTTCCCCGTCCAGCCGGGCGAGGGCACCAGCCCTTGGCCCTTGGCCCGCAGGGGCACCAGGCCGGCCATCTGGTAGCCGATGTTGCCCTCTACATCGGCGTAGACAAAGTTCTGAGCAGGCGCCGGCCACTGGCGCAGGGCCTCGCGGAACCCTTCCCAGCTGCCGGCCCGGCCCAGCAGGAGAAGCGATTGCACCTGCTGGCTCGGCTCGGCCACTACCGTGCGCAGGGCGAGCGCCCGGCTCTCGCCGGGGATGCTCGGGCTGATTATCGGCCCGTGGCGGGTGACCAGAACCTCCTCCACCACCGGCTCCCGCCGACCGCGCACGCGGATCTCCTCCCGCACGAGGTCGCCGTCCACCCACTTGCCCTTGTAGTCATACTGACGGGGGTTGGCAGGGTTGATCTGCTCCACGAACAGATCGTCGCCGTCGGTCATGGTATTGGTGATGCCCCAGGCGATGCGATCGTTGTGGCCGATGATGACCCCCGGCACGCCGGGGAGAGAGGCGCCGATAACGTTCAGGCCGCCGCCGTTGAGATGCACCTCGTACCAGACGCTGGGCATCTGCAGCGGCAGGTGAGGGTCGTTGGCCAGCAGCGGCTTGCCGGTCACCGACTTATCGCCGTCCACCACCCAGTTGTTGCTGCCGCCCCCTCCCGCACCGACCAGGTCCTGCACCTTGCGCAGCTCTTCCAGCAGCGGCGCTCCCAGGCCGCGGCACTCACCCCCAGGCGGAACGATGAGGGGTGCCCCTACCGGATAGCCGGGCTCCATACGAGCGGCCTCCTCAGGGCCCAGCCGCTCCACTATCCAGGAACGTACAATCTCCGTATCCCAGTTGCCGGAGAGGCTCCAGCCGATGAACTTACCGATGGCCAAGCTGTCCACGACGGTCCAGGGCTCCGGCCGGAAGCGCAGGATAAGGAACTCCGGCGGCAGACGATTCCTGTTCCCCTCGACGAAGGCGTTGACGCCCGCCGCATAGGCATCCAGGTTCTCGCGCATCGCCTCGGCCAACTGCTCCACTTCAGCCTCGGCGGCGCGGCGCAGCCCCACCCGTCGCAGCAGGCGGTCGGCATCCAGTGCCACCGACCCGAATACTTCAGCCAGGCTGCCCGAGGCAGCCCGTCGGGCCAGCTCTATGTGCCACAGTCGGTCCTGAGCGTGGACGTAGCCCTGAGCGAAGATAGCGTCCCTGAGGCTGCCAGCGTAGATATGAGGCAGGCCCCAGCGGTCGCGGATGACCTCCACGGCGGAATCCAAGCCCTTGAGGCGAACGGAGCCCTTGCTGCAGGGAACGCTACGCCGCAGAAGGGAGTAGACGGCCGCTCCCCCCACCGCGGCGCCCAGCGCCAGCCCAAGCACGAGATAGCGAACAGCCCTCCCTATCGCCAAGGCACACCTCCTACGGCTCCATAGCCCTGATCTTCTCCAGGCGGCGGGCGTGGCGCCCGCCCTCGAAGTCTTCGCTCAGGAAGACCCTCACTATCTCCTCAGCCAGGCCACGACCGATGCACCAGGAGCCCAGGCAGAGGACATTGACGTCGTTGTGCCGGCGGGCCAGGCGAGCGGTGAAGGCGTTCTGGCAGAGGGCAGCGCGAACGCCCTTCACCTTGTTGGCGGCGATGCTCATGCCGACGCCGTTGCCGCAGATGAGGATGCCCCGCTCGTACTCCCCAGCCACCACCGCCTCCACCAGCGGCCGGACGATGTCCGGATAGTCCACCGGATCCTCTCCCTGGCAGCCGAAGTCCACCCACTCGTGCCCCAGCTCGCCCAGGAGCTCCTTGAGGGCCTCCTTCAGGGCAAAGCCGCGGTGATCGCTGCCCAGAGCTATCTTCATGCCGCTACCTCTCACCCTATCTCCTGCTCCATCTTGGCCTGCCTCAACGCACCCTTCCCTGATTTGCTCAGCCGCGAAAAGACGCTAATATCTTATTACAGAGGGAACCAGCGGGCTACATCGAGTTCGCACATCTTGAGGCTATTATGCTGATCCTGGGAATCGAGACATCCTGCGACGACACGACCGCCGCCGTGGTCGAAGACGGGCGAATCATACACTCCAATGTTATTTCGTCGCAGACGAGCGCGCACGAGGCCCTCGGAGGGGTAGTGCCCGAGCTCGCGGCCAGGCACCATGTCGAGCTCATCGTCGGAGTCGTCGCAGCGGCCATCAAGGGTGCCTCGGTGTCCCTACAGGATATCGACGCCGTAGCGGTCACCAGCGCGCACGGGCTTGTGGGATGCCTTGCGGTCGGTGTTGCGGCGGCAAAGTCGATCTCGCATACACTTGGAGTGCCTCTAATAGGCATACATCATATTGAGGGCCACATACACGCCAACCTGCTCGACCACCCGCAGCTAGGCTTCCCCTTTATCTGCCTGACCGTCTCCGGAGGCCACACGCTCGTGGCATTGGTCGAGGACTACGGGAAATATCGGGTTCTCGGTGAGACCGTGGACGACGCTGCGGGAGAGGCTTTCGATAAGACAGCCAGGCTCCTGGGCCTTCCCTTCCCCGGCGGGCCGGTGATCGACAAGCTTGCGCGTCAAGGCGACCCCCACGCCTTCAATCTGCCCAGACCGCTCATCCGCTCCTCTTCTTTCGACTTCAGCTTCAGCGGGCTCAAGACAGCCACCAAACGCTGTGTCGATGAACTGGAGAACACCGGCGCGCGACTCCCCGTCGCGGACCTGGCAGCGAGCGTGCAGGAAGCGATCGTCGACGTGCTGGTCGCCAAGACCACACGAGCGGCAGCGGCTGAGAGGCTCGATACCATAGCTGTCTCAGGCGGCGTCGGAGCGAATTCGCGCCTCAGGGAGCGCTTCGAGCAGGTCGCTCGCCGTACCGGACTGCGCGTGCTCTTCCCATCGCTCGAGCTGTGCACCGACAACGCCGCGATGATAGCGTGCGCGGGCTACCACAGGCTCAGAATGGGATACCGCTCAACCCTCGACCTGGATGCGAAGGCCAGCGCACCCCTTGGGCCCGTGTAAGCCAACGCCACGGCCGCAGCCGCGACGCCTCTTCTCCCTGACCAACCCGCCGTGCTAGCTGGCAGGCGCCAGGCGCACTACCCTCTCCACCTCACTCCGCGATATGGCGCCCACACGGAGCATTCTCGGCTCCTGTGGTGTTATGTCAATGACCGTCGACTCCGGCCCTGCCCTGCTCGGGCCGCCATCGATGATCAGATCGACGGCGCTGCCCAGCTGGCGCCGCACCTCGCGGGCCGTGCGGCAGCTCGGTCTGCCCGAGCGATTGGCGCTGGTGCCGGTGATCGGCTCGCCCAGGGCGCGGATCAGCTCGCGCAGGAAGAGATGGTCGGGCACCCGCAGGGCCACGTTATCGCCGCCGCCCAGGGCCGCGCTCTGCAAAGCGGGCGACCGCCGCAGCACGAGCGTCAGAGGGCCCGGCCAGAAGCGCTCGGCCAGGAGCTTGGCGGCGGGTGGGACATCTGCGCACAAAGGGGGCATATCCTCAACGTCGGCCAGAAGGAGAGACAGGGCCTTCTCGGAAAGCCTACCCTTAGCAGCAAAAACCCGCGTCACCGCGCGCTCATCGCTGGCCGCTGCCCCCAGTCCGTACACGGTATCCGATGGGTAGGCAACCAGCCCACTGCCCTTGAGAACAGCGATCGCCTCGGCCAGAGAGCCCTCCGCTTCAGCCTTCAGCACCCTTACCATATCAGCAGCACGAGTATAGCACGCCCAGATTCGGCCCAGAAATTTGTTAGGGCGCGAATACTTTTTAGCCCAATTCCGCTTGACGCTCGCGACGGCCCGATGCTACTCTTAAGTCACACGGATCCAAGGAAGGAACATGGCTGAAGAATCCAGCCACCGCACCTCCACCACCGACGACATCGAGGTCTCCACCTATCTGGAGATCGCCCGCCAGCGCGAGGGCACCGAGTCGGACGCGCCCACGCGGCCCGTCGCCCCTACACGCCCGGAGACGGTGGTGATCCTCGATTTCGGGTCGCAATACAGCATGCTCATCGCCCGCCGTGTACGCGAGTGCAACGTCTACTGCGAGCTTCTGCCCCATAACGCCTCCTGGCAGCAAGTGAAGCGACTCCGGCCCAAGGGCTTCATCCTCTCGGGCGGCCCGGCCAGCGTCTACGGCGAGAATGCCCCGCTGGCCCCGTCCTACGTCTTCGACAGCGGGCTGCCCGTGCTGGGCATCTGCTACGGCATGCAGGCCATGGTTCACCAGCTGGGCGGTCAGGTGGCCCCCGGCGCCAGACAGGAGTACGGACACAGCATCATCTATCAGGATGCCGGCGATGCACCCATTTTCGAGGGCCTTCCCCCCAGCATGGCCGTCTGGATGAGCCACGCCGACCGGGTGGTGGAGCTGCCGCCCGGCTTTCGCTCCCTGGCCTACTCCGACAACTCGCCCGTGGCCGTGATGGGCAACGACCGCGGTGTCATCGGCCTCCAGTTCCACCCGGAGGTTGTGCACACGCCCCAGGGCAAAGCCATCCTCCGCAACTTCCTGTACAACGTCTGCGGCTGCCGCGGCGACTGGACGGCCGCCAACGTCATCGAGAAGAGCGTCCGTGACATCCGCCGGCAGGTGGGCGACGGCCGCGTGATCTGCGCCCTCTCCGGCGGCGTCGATTCGGCCGTGACCGCCGCCCTCGTGCATCGCGCGATAGGCGACCAGCTCCTCTGCATCTTCGTGAACAACGGCCTCCTGCGCCGCGAGGAGCCGGAGCGGGTCGTCGAGACCTTCCGCCGCAATATGAAGATCAACCTGGTGTATGTGGACGCCATCGACCACTTCATGGCCTGCCTGGACGGGGTGGCCAGCCCCGAGGCCAAGCGGAAGATGGTGGGCGAAGAGTTCATCCGCGTGTTCGAGGCCGAGGCCCGCAAGCTGGGGCGGGTGGACTTCATGGCCCAGGGCACGACCTACCCCGACGTCGTCGAGAGCGCCGCCGGCTCCGGTGCCGCCGCCAAGATCAAGAGCCATCACAACGTGGGCGGTCTGCCCGACAAGATGCGCTTCACCCTCATCGAGCCGCTGCGCTATCTGTTCAAGGACGAGGTGCGCCAGGTGGGCCTGGCCCTGGATCTGCCCGAGACGATGGTCTATCGCCAGCCCTTCCCGGGGCCGGGGCTCGCCATTCGCGTCATCGGCGAGCTGACCCGCGAGAAGCTGGAGACGCTGCGGGCGGCCGACTGGGTCGTGATGAACGAGATCAAGAAGGCGGGCCTCTATGGAAAGCTTTGGCAGGTGTTCGCCATCCTCACCGACAGCCACAGCGTGGGGGTGATGGGCGATGCCCGCACCTACGGCCACGTGGTCTGCCTGCGAGCGGTGACGGCGGAGGACGCCATGACCGCCGACTGGGCCCGCCTGCCCTACGAGGTGCTGGCGCGCATCTCCAGCCGCATCGTGAACGAGGTGCCGCGCGTGAACCGCGTGGTCTACGACATCACGTCGAAGCCGCCGGGGACGATCGAGTGGGAGTAGGTGGAGCGACGGTGGCACGCATCAGCCG
>JAIVWR010000076.1:0-6298 GCA_048636435.1 Acidobacteriota bacterium
CCCGCACGGCCTTTGAGCTCGGGCCGGGCATCACCACCATTGTCGGCCCCAATGGTGTCGGCAAGAGCAACGTGGCCGACGCCCTCCGCTGGGTCCTGGGCGAGACGAGCGGTCGCCTTCTCAGGGCTCGCAAGCTAGAAGACGTCATCTTCAGCGGCAGCTCTCGCCGGTCAGCCGCCAAGACAGTCGAGGTGACCATCACTCTCGACAACAGCGACGGCTGGCTTCCCCTCGATTTCGCCGAGGTAGCCATCACCCGCAGAGGTCGCCGCTCCGGCGACAGCGACTACTACATCAACCGCAAGCGGGTCCGCCTCAAGGACATCACTGACCTTCTCATGCGGGCCAGCGCCAGCCAGAGCAGCTACGCCATCATCGGCCAGGGCCTGGTAGAGACCGTCCTCAACCTGCGCTCCGAGGAGCGCCGCTTCCTCCTGGAGGAGGCCGCCGACGTTCAGCGCTACCGCCTCAAGATCGAGGAGGCCCAGAGTCGCCTGGCGGCCACTCGCGCCAACATGGAGCGTGCCCAGTTCCTCGTCGATGAGATAGCCCCTCGCCTGTCCCAGCTCGGACGGCAGGCGCGACGAGCCACCCGCCACGACCAGCTATCGCAGGAGCTCACGGACGCCCTGCGAGCCTGGTACGGCCACCTCTGGCAGGACGGCAGGGAAGCCCTGACAACGGCCCGAGAGGCTCTCGACCACTGCCAGCAGGAACAGGCCCGCGCCGAGGCGGAGATCAAGACCTGGGAGGAGCAGCACTCGGCAGTAAGGGAAGAACTGGCCAGGCGGCGCTCGGGCATTGCCGACCGCGCCGTGCAGCACCAACGCCTCAGCGAGCAAGTGAACCGTCTGCAGGAGCGTATCGCCGCCGCCCATCAGCAGCACAGCGGCGTGATCGGTCGGCGCCAGCAGCTCAAGCTGGAGCTGGAGGCTATGGAGAAGGAGTTGCTCAATCTGGCCCGAACCTCGGTGGAGAGCAGCCGCCGCAGGATCGCCCTGGAGGAGGAACTGGAGGCAGGCCGACGCGCCCTCAGCCAGTCACAGCAGGAGATGGAGAGCCTCGAACAGGAGTCGTCCGGCATGCAGCGGCAGGCAGCGACAGGCGAGGAGAAGGCCGCCCGCACCCGCGCCGCCGTAAGCGATGTTGAAGCGCACCTACGCAGCATGGCCGACACCCGCTCGCGCCTGGACGAGGAGGGCTCCCAACAGGAGGAAAGACGCCGCGCGCTCGTATCGCAGATGGGCGAGTCGGCGCGCAGCCTGAGCGGCTATCGGGCCGAGGAGAGGCGCCAGAATGAAGGCATGGTGGCCGCTCTTCAGGAGCAGGATGCCCTCAGGAGCCGCCTGGAGAAGAGCCAGTCCTCCCTCGTGGCCCTGCAAGAGAGTTGCCGCCTGCGCGACCTCGAGATAGAGCGCCTTGAGGCCCGCCTTGGCGTCCTCACCGACGCCCAGCAGGCCTGCGATGTCCGAACACGGGCCACTACTACCCCCGTCCTCGAGGCCGGCGATATGCAGATGCATGGCCTCCTGGGAGTGCTGAGCAGCCTCATTCGCGTGCCCAAGGGTCTGGAACGAGCCGTCGAGGCCGCCCTGGCCGAGAACCTCCAGGCGATGCTGGTGGAGCGCCAGAAAGATGCCCTGGCCGCCGTGCAGGATCTGGCCAGCCAAGAGGTGGGCCGAGTAGTCATCTTCCCCCTGGACAGCCTCAAGGAAGTCTACCCACTCAACATCATGAAGGAACAGGGGGTCGTGGGCGTCGCCAGCCGGCTCGTGAAGTGCGACGGACGTTACCGCAAGGTCGTTGACACTCTCCTGGGCCGCACCATCGTCGTCGAGGACCTGGATACGGCCCTGCGTGTCCTGCGGCGAGGGATGGGCAGCGTGGTGACCCGCGAGGGCATCCTCCTTCACCCCGTAGGCTCCATCAGCACCGGCCGTCCCACCAGCGAGGGCAACATCTTCGCCCGCCAGCAGGAGCTGAGCTCTATACCGCGAGCCATCGAGAGGCTCGTTCGCGCCCGCCAGGCGGCAGGGGAGGAGATGGAGCGGCTCCGCTCTCGCACCGCCGAGGATGAGAGCGCCCTGCGGGAGGTGGCCCAAACTCTGGCCACCCTCCAGGAGCAGCGTATGCAAACCCAGGATGCCATCGCCGAGGACCGCCGCCTCCTGGCCCAACTGCGAGGCGAGATGCGCTGGCTTATCACCAGCCAACGGCGGTCGGGCAAGCAGACGGCATCTCTGATGCAGCAAGGCCAGCGCTTGCAGGAGGAGCGAGAGCAGCTACTGGCCCAAGCCGCCGAGGCTCAGGAGGTGACGCAGTACCTGCGTTCGGCGGCCAGCCTGTTCGGCGAGCGCCGACAAACCCTGCTACAAAAGGTCACTGAAGGCAGCACTAAGGTGGCCTCCCTAGATGGAGAGCTGCGCTCCCTGAACACTCTGCAAGAGACGCGCCAGGCCACCCTCACCAAGCTGGACAGCGAGATGACCACCAAACAGGCCGAGCTGCGCGGCATCGAGCTGGAAAGCACCTCCCTCACCGGAAACGTCGAGGGCGACTGGCGAGAGGTGGAGACGCTTACGCGTGAACTCAAGATCTACAGCGAAGAGGTAGAGCCGACCCAGCGGGCCATCGCCGCTCTGGAGAGCCAGGAGCGAGAGCACCAGGCCAAGGAGACCGCCGCCCGCAGCCGTCTGCTGGCAGCGGAACGCCAGCGCCTGGAAGCACAGGCGGAGGTGCGTCGCTGCCTGGACGACCTCGACAGCCTGCGCCAGCGCATCGAGACCGACGGCCTGACGCTGGCCGATGGCGGCGAGGTGGCACCAGCGTCCATGCCCGCGCCTGAATCGCCTGCCCAGATGCCTACCGGTGACCGCGATGGCGCTGCCAGTGTCCAAACCAGCCGCCTGCCGCCGGTGGCCGGTGGGGCAATCATCGACTCCCAGCCCATGCAGGAGCGCATCCAGCGCCTGCGCGCCCAGCTCCGCGCCGTGGGCCCGGTCAACCCCGAGGCCGAGGCCGAGTACAGCGAGCTCGAGGAGCGCCACACCTTCCTTACCTCCCAGCTCGCCGACCTGGCCGCAGGCGAACGTTCCCTCCTTGAGGCTATCGACGAGCTGGACGAGGTCATTTGCCAGCGCTTCAAGGACACTTTCCACCAGGTGGCCCAGCGGTTCAGCCACTGCTTCACCACGTTCTTCGGCGGCGGCAAGGCCAAGCTCGTTCTCACTGAGCCGGAAGACTATCGCACCTCCGGCGTGGACATCGCCGCTCAGCCGCCCGGCAAGCGCCTGCAAAGCCTGAATGCGCTCTCGGGTGGAGAGAAGGCCCTCACGGCGGTGTCTCTCCTGTTCGCCCTCCTCCAGACCAACCCCTCGCCCTTCTGCGTCCTGGACGAAGTGGACGCCATGCTGGACGAGGCCAACGTGGGCCGCTTCGTCGCCGCCCTTCAAGAGCTGGCCCAGCACAGCCAGTTCATCGTCATCACCCACAACCGCCGCACCATCGAGACCGCCAACAGCATATACGGCGTCTCGATGGGTGACGACAGCATCTCCCGCGTCCTCTCCCTGCGCCTGAGCGACGTCCCCTCTAACTAGCGTCCCCGTCGGCCCCAAGGGATGCCGCTACTTGCCTCCTCGTGTCAGTCGGGTGACGACCCTTGCTTGATCGAGAACCAGGCCCATACTATGATCCAGAAAGTCATCCCCCTGGCCCCAGGAGGTAGTAGCTGTTCAAGCACTTCGGACGCTCTCCACAGGCTGAAGAAAAGACCGCCGCCGCCCTCGACCGCACCCGACGCACCTGGTTCCGCCGCGTAACCGGACTCTTCGAGCGCTCCCGCATCGACGATGAGCTCTGGGAAGAGCTCGAGGAGTTGCTCATCGCTGCCGATGTCGGTGTGGCCACGACCGCCAGCCTCATCGAACGCCTTCAGGCTCGGGCGAAAGACGAGGGGATGAAGCAGCCCGAGCAGGTTCACCAGGGCCTCAAGCAGGAGATGACGGCCATCCTGGCCGTGGAGGGCGCCGGCGGCCAGCTCTGGGGCAAAGACGCGGGAACTCTTGCCGCCAAGCCTGCCGTCATCCTGGTGATAGGGGTGAACGGCAGCGGCAAGACCACCAACATCGCCAAGCTGGCCTGGAGCCTGAAGGACGACGGCAAGCGGGTGATCCTGGCCGCCGCCGATACCTTCCGCGCCGCCGCCATCGAGCAGCTATCGCAGTGGGGGGAACGGGTGCAGGCAGAGGTGGTGGCCCACCAGCAGGGGGCCGACCCGGGCGCCGTCGTCTTCGACGCCCTTACCGCCGCCGAACGGCGGGGCGCCGACGCCGTGATCATCGACACGGCCGGCCGCCTCCACACCAAGGTCAACCTGATGGAGGAGCTGCGCAAGGTCCAGCGGGTGATCCAGCGGAAGGACCCCTCAGGCCCACACGAAGTTCTGCTGGTTCTGGACGCCACCACCGGCCAGAACGCCCTCCTCCAGGCCAAGTACTTCACCGAGGCGGTGCAGGTGACGGGCCTTCTCCTGGCCAAGCTGGACGGTACGGGCAAGGGCGGCATCGTCTTCGCCATCTGCGATCAGCTAGGCATCCCCGTGCGCTTCGTGGGCACCGGCGAGCGGCCAGAGGACCTGGCCCCCTTTGTCGCCGAGGACTTCGTGGAGGCCCTTTTTGCCTAGCGCGAAGTTGACGCTGCCATGCTAGAAGCGCTGACCTGGTGGGCGGCGGCCATGCTGATGGGGCTGGTAGCATTCCCTATAACCTTCGTTTTCTTCAATCGTCTGCCCGACCGCGGCTATGCCTTCACCAAGGTCATAGGCCTGCTACTGGTCAGCTACTGCCTCTGGATCGGCGCCACTCTGGGCATCTACCCCAACAGCCGCGGCTCGATCATCCTCATCATGGTCCTGCTGGCCCTCCTATCGGCCGTTCTGGCTGGGCGGCATCGTCAGGAGCTCGGCGCCTTCCTCCGCAATGGCTGGCCCTATCTATTGCTGGTAGAGGGCCTCTTCCTTTCCACCTTCGCCCTGGCCGTCTACGTGCGCTCCTTCGCCCCCGAGATCCAGTGGGGCGAGAAGCCCTTCGAGCTGGCCTTCGTCAACGCCATCAACCGCAGCGAGTTCTTCCCGGCTGACGACCCTTGGCTCTCCGGCAGCTCCATCAGCTACTACCACTTTGGCTATCTCATGGCCTCCACCCTGACCAAGCTGACTGGCCTGGCGACCAACTACACCTTCTACCTCACCCTGTCGTTGGTGGCAGCGCTGGCGGCTACCGCCATCTTCGGGGTCGTCTACAACCTGCTGGCCTCCGCTCGAATGGCCACGGACAAGGCCCTAGCAGTGGCCCCCAGGCTGATACCGCGAGTGGTCGTCTTCGGTCTGGTGGGCGCCGGGCTGCTTCTTCTGGTGTCAAACCTGGAGGGCGTGTTCGAGATGCTGGCCGCCCACGGCATCGGCTCGTCCAACTTCTACGACTGGGTAGGGGTCTTCAACCTGAACGACGCCGAGTCCAGCGACAAGTGGTACCCCACCAAGTTCTGGTGGTGGTGGCGCGCCACTCGCATTGGCTCCGACTGGGACATCCAGGAGTTCCCCTTCTTCAGCTTCCAGTTTGGTGACCTCCACCCCCACGTACTCGCCCTCCCCTTCACCATCACCGCAGTAGCCATCGCCTTCCAGCTATTCCGCTTCGGCGACGGCCTGGACAGCCGTTGGATCATCCGTCATCCCTGGCGGCTCCTGTTCACAGCCCTCGCCATCGGCGCCCTGGGCTTCATGAACCTGTGGGACCTGCCCACCTTCTTCTTCCTGGCAGCGGCAGTCGCTTTCATGGC
This sequence comes from Acidobacteriota bacterium, assembly GCA_048636435.1. Taxonomy (GTDB): domain Bacteria; phylum Chloroflexota; class Dehalococcoidia; order SM23-28-2; family SM23-28-2; genus SM23-28-2. The sequence goes on from JAIVWR010000076.1 coordinate 5,842, forward strand.
CAACTGGCTCAAGAAGGGAAGCCTCAATCTTCGAGCAGTGTGGGATACAGCCTCCTTCGCCGCAACCCTAGCTATCGCGGCCTTCCTCCTCTACCTCCCCTTCTACCTTACCTTCGACAGCAGCGCCGAGGGACCGGCGCTGGTGGAGGCGGCCACCCGACCGGGCCATGCGCCCATCAATTCCACCGTCAGCCGTCCCAATCAGTTCCTCATGGTCTGGCTGCCGCTCCTATGGCTGAGCTTGTCTTTGATAGTGGCCCGCATCCTCGTCCGGCCCTGGCCCCGCCTGCGCTGGTCCATGGTTGCCCTGTCTGTGCTACCCTGGCTGACCCCCCTGGCCATCTGGGCCTTCCTGATACTGGTGACACGCGGCGCCGGCGGCTTCGCCGACGAACTGACTACCCGCGGCCCCAGCTGGGGGACCCTTGCCATGCTGGCCGCGTTCCTGGCAGCCGCC
>JAIVWR010000077.1:0-6182 GCA_048636435.1 Acidobacteriota bacterium
AGGGCAGCAGTATCAGTGGTTGTGAGAGAAGTCCCCGCCGAGTCAGGAGCGACGACGAGCGCATCGCCTGAAGCGCCCACTGCGCTACAGGAGAGGGAGTCGCCGGAGACAATCCGGGCTTCAGCCTCGTCCGCGGACTGGAGCAGAAGGGCTCCGCCGGCGATCGCTAGGAGAGTGATGGCTGCTACCAGAAGCAGGAGCGGATTTCGCCATTTCCTCATGAGTTGTTACCTCCTTTGGCCGGTTACGGCCGATAGGGCCGGGGCTATCGGGCCCGCAGAGTTGCTTCCAGGCGTTGCCAGCATTCCTCCTGCCGAGAGGCGCCGATGGCAGCGATCCTGCAGCCGGTCTCGCGGCGGAGTTGGGCGACGCGGAGCAACTCTTGCACCTCGGGCTCTACCACCAAGGTCTTATGAGGACGAGAGAGGAGAAGGTCGTCGATGGCGCGGCAGAGCTTGTCAGCTTTGTCAGTCACCTTCTCGACCGCCTCCTTTCGGGCAGGGTATGGAACATATGGTCTATGCTATTCTCGAAAGACGATTCCAAATCACCTTATTAATATATCAATATCGAGTTACTGTCAAGAGTTGTATTGACAAATTTAAGAAAAAGGTTCAGAATGTCAGCACGCAGATAGAGGCGGTGTGAATATGGAGCTCGGCAAAAGGATCCGGGAGCTACGGGAGGAGATAGGTGTTACTCAGGGTCAGGTAGCCGGCGAGGCTGCTGTGAGCCAGGGTTATCTATCTCAGTTGGAGAACGGGGACGTGCGGAACCCCAGTGCGGCCGTCATCCTGAGGGTTGCTCAGGCCATACACGTTGACCCTGACGATCTGTTCGAGGCGGCCGGCTATCCCACGGTGCGCACTCTGAAGCGGGACTACGAGGCATACGAGGCCAACGTGGACCCGGACCTCCTGCGCTTCCTGAACAGGCTGCCTCGTAACCGGCAACGACGTTTGCTGCTTTTGCTGGAGGGCATGGAACACCTAGTGGAGGACACGCGGAAGGGCGTGGAGGGCACACGGAGCGGTGCGGAGGACACGCCGAGGAGCGTGGAGGACACGCGGGGAGGTGGTGGAGAGGGAACGGCCAGTCAGGATTCCAGGCTGTCCAGTCAACAAAGGTAGGAGTGATGGCCAACGGCCCTGAGAATCGTCTCGCTCTGGCCGAGAAGGTTGATGCTGACCTGTTGCAGTTCCTGGCGCGTATGCCGCGACGGCAGCAGCGGGCGGTCCTTCTGCTACTGATGGTGGTGGAGAATCTACTGTACGAGATGATGAGGGAGAGAAGGCTGCGGGAGGACTTGGAGTAAGGGCACAGGCCGAAAGGCGAAGATAAACCGAAGGGGCGGCCAGCATGCTGGCCGCCCCTTCGTCCGTCCTGAGCCTGTTGGGGCGAGGTGCCCCGAATATTTCTATTGGTTCAGCATCGACTCAGCGATGCGTATGAGTTCTTCTTTTTCTTGATCGCCGTTGATGTAGGTGATGATGACGCGAACGTCGTCGTCCTCGAAGAAGAGGCTTTCGGCATTCGGGTCGGCGCTCTCGAGGGTCCCTTGTTCCCCCGGGACCCAGAGGTAGCGAGCATAGCTGCCGGGCAGGGAATCGCCGATGAGCACATCCTCGGCCTGGCCATTCATCACGGCCATGCTGTCAGGGGACGCTCTGTCCTGGTATATGAAGAGTTGGGGATCTGTATCGGCAAGGGTCTCGGGCTCAACGCCGCCGATGGTGTAGGTAAGGAGGAATGTGCCCTGTTCGGGGGTGATGACGCTCTGAGAGTAATAGCTCGAGCGCGCCAGCTGGAAGCCCTCAGGCAGATAGGAAGGCTGGCGAACGGCAAGACCGAGACGCTGCGCGGCTTCTTCTGGTGCAATAAGCTCCTCAGCGGCCGTCACGGGCACCTCGGTGGGAGGCGGCCCATTCACCTCTTGCACGCCCACGTGTTGCTCCACGAAGCTCAGGAGATGGGTTATGGGATGATCGGCGAAGCCTGTGGTTGGTAGGGGCCCCAGGGCAGCTAGAAGCAAGGCTACGGCAGCGGCCGCTGCTGCCGCCCGCTGCCACGACAGACGGCCAACGGCGGCGATGACGGAGGGCCGCTGGGCAGCGTAGGACTGGCGGCGCAGGGAGGTAGCCAAGCGCATGCGCAGGACTGTCCAGAGCCGTCTCTTGTAAGGGCTGCCGGCGGCAGCCAGGCTTTGGCCGACGAAGCGACGTAGCTGGGCTACCTGTATCAGCTCGTCGATGTCGGGGTCGCCGACGGAGATGTTGCGCTTTCGGCTGGAGACGACACGGTCGAGGGCGACGGAGAGGGCTTCCGCCTTCTTGGAGGTTCGGTCGCTGCGGCGGGCCCAGTGGCGAATGAGGGTGTGCGTTTTCGGTCGGGTCTGGTGGGTCGTGGTCGGGACGGCGGGAGCAGTGCGCGCCGTCCCGGGCTGGAAGTCCAGGAAGTTGATAAGCTTGCCATAGCCGGGGTCCAAGGGGTCGAGGAAGGCGCCCGGGTCTTCGTCCATGATGCTGATCACTTCTGGGGGCGGATCCTCAACCTTGTCACCGCCGTGCTCCATCTGGCGGGCTACCATACGGGCCTGGAGGACACGCCGCAGGAGCTCCTGGTAAGTGAGACCGACATCAGCCAGAGCCTGACCGGCCCGGTGGCGCAAGCGGGCGATGTGCAGGAGCTCAATAAGCTCCTGGTCATCGAGCTCCATCTCGGGCTCTTCGCCGCGGAGGAGGGCGTCGATGGCGTCGCAAACTCTCTTGGCCTGCTCTTCTTCTTTCATTGCGGCACACTCTTCATTCTATCGCGGAGCTTGTGAAGCGCCCGGTAAAGGGTGACCCGTACATTGACCTCGCTGGTGCCCATGACGCGGGCGATGTGCTGATTGGTTAGTTCAGCATCGAACTTCAGAGAGAGGATCTCTTGCTCTCGCTGGGAAAGCTGGTGGACTTGGTAGATAAGGATCGCCATCTGCTCTCGTTCCAGGAGGGTCTGTTCGGGGTCGCGATGGTGCTGGGTGAGCTCCCACTCCCAGGCGACGCTGTGCAGGGCCTTGGCGGCCGGCTTCTCCTTGCGCCAGTGGCTGGCCACGGCGTTGCGGGCGATGGTGAATAGCCAGGCCTCGAAGGCGCCATCGGAGCGGAGGGAGGAACCCTTGGTGAAGGCCCTCTCAAACACTTCTGAGACGAGGTCCAGGGATACTTCTTTGTCCTGAACGCGACCGTAGACATAGGCGAAAACCTTGGGGTAGAAGTGGCGATAGCGAGAAGAAAAGTCCGTTAGGGTAGGGGCGGAGGCAGTCTGCTCTGCCCGCGCCTCTTTTTCGTCGGCGGCTACAGCCGAAGATCTACCGATAAACGGGAGGTTCATACCCTCCGTTCTCTGGCGGTGAATGGCCGCCAGCCCTTGTTAGCACTCATGTCCCCAGCCGTTGCCCCCGGATCCCTCGGGAGGGCAGGGGCTGCGGCAGATTCGCTAATCTGAGAGCCCGCGCTCACCAAGACTTGTGTCGTCATATATTCAGACGCGAGAAGAGGGTTGCTCGTTACGTAGGACAGTGCACGACTTTCCATAACCTTCGACAACCTTTTAGCTGGCGGCCAACAGTGGCCGCTGTTTCTCCGTCACTAAGTAAGACGAACAAGGGGGCGATTTCATCACGAATAGGAGGGCTCAGGGGGTTAAAACAGGGTGAAAAACCGTAGTGCGGCCGTTTGGGCTGGCGAATCGGCTGGGATCGGGCCTAGCCTGGAGTATCCACTGGTGACCAGGGACTATGGCGACCGGTCGCCCCTTCGATAGGACTCGTCGAGGAGTTCCACCACGTGGGCGACCCTTCCCGACAGGTCGTAGCGTCTGAGGCCGGCCTCCAGCTGGAGGGCGCACCCGACATTGGCGGTGACGATGATCTGGGCGCCGGTGGCCGCGATATCCCGCATCTTCCGCTGTAGCAGGCGCTCGGCCATTCGAGGGTGAAGGATGTTGTACAGACCGCCGCTTCCGCAACACTGATCCGGGTGGCTCATCTCCACCAGCTCCAGGCCGGGGATGGCCTGAAGGAGGGCCCTGGGCTGGGATTTGATGCCTTGAGCGTGGAGCAGATGGCAGGGGTCCTGGTAGGTGACCACCTGGTGCAGGGGGCCCAGGCCATCGCTCAAGGGCAGGTCTGCCAGGAATTCGGTCACATCCTTGACCAGGGCGCTGAAGCGACTGGCCCTCTCGGCGTAGCGAGGGTCGTCCTTCAGTAGCTCGCCGTATTCCTTCATGGCTGCGCCGCAGCCGGCGACGTTGACGATGATGGCATCGACGTTCTCGGCCAGGAAGACATCGATATTGCGGCGGGCCAGCCGTCTGGCTTCCTGGCGGTCACCGGTGTGCAGGTGGAGGGCGCCGCAGCAGACCTGCTCCGACGGCACCACGACCTCACAGCCGTGGCGCACCAGCACGCGGACGGTGGCCTCGTGCACGCGGTCGTAGATATAGGGCATCATGCAGCCGGAGAGGAAGGCCACCCTGAACCTGGGCGGGCCATCCGCGGGGCTGCCGACGACGCCTCGAGCAGTGAAGGGGCGGGTTGAGACGCGGGGCAGCAGTTGCTCCAGGTTGCGCCAGGGGCCGGGCAGAAGGGTCAGGAGATGGGAGCGGCGCAGCAGGCCCTGGAAGCCGGAACGCTGGTACAGACCCAGGGCGGACATCAGGTAGCGAAGGCGCTGGGGGTGAGAGAAGAAGAGGCGCAGGACGAGGCGGCTGGCCAGCCAGGATGCGGGGGCTCGGCGGCCGTCGCGCAGGATCTCGGCCCTGGCTTCCTCCAGCCGGGAGGCCACGATGTAAAGGAATCCCAGGTGATAGTGGGGTAACCAGTGGTGGGGGTGAATTGCCACCACGTTCTCGAGACCGGAAATCCCCTCCTCGTGCTCACCGGCCATCGCCTGCCATGAGCAGGCCCAGGCATTCCAGGTGGGCGACAGCGGGTCGAGCTCCTTAGCCATCCTCACCTCTGCCAACGCCTCCTCGAACCGTCCCCGCAAGAGCAGCATCAGCCCATAGTGGGCGTGAGCCTCGACGGCGTTCGGGCCATGCTCCACTGCCTTCACGAAGCTCCTCTCGGCCGACGCCCAGTCACGCTCGAAGCAGCCGCGAGCTATACCAATCATGGTGTGGGCCAGGGGGCTCCTATCATCGAGCAGGAGAGCTCGCTCGAGCAGCGGCATCGCTGCGGCTAACGCGTCTTCCGGTGAAATCTCCGCCCAAAAACTTTGGGAGATGTACCAGGCGGCCAGCCCCGCGCAGGCGCCCGCGAAGTCCGGGTCGATCTCCATTGCCTCCTCGAAGCACTGGCGGCTGCGCACGTACCCCTCGGGCGTCAGCTCGTTCCAGTGATACCAGCCCTTCAGGTAAGCTTCATAGGCGTCCAGGTTGTCGGTTGGGCGCTTGATGACCGCCGCCCGTTCCTTTCCCAGGAGCTTCACCTCGAGCTTGTCGACGATGGTCAGGGCGATTTGATCCTGAATCTCGAAGACATCCTCAAGACGGCGGTCAAACCTCTCCGACCACAGGTGCGATCCATCGCGCACATCGATGAGCTGGGCAGTGATTCGTAACCGGTCGCCGGCCTTGCGCACGCTCCCCTCGACGATGGCGTCCACGTTCAATTTTCTGCCGATTTCACGCATGTCCTCGTGCCTGCCCTTGAAGGCGAAGGCCGAGGTCCGCGCTACCACCCGCAAGCGTTCCACCTGCGCCAAGGCGTTGATGATCTCCTCCGCCATCCCGTCACAAAAGAACTCCTGCTCGGGGTCAGCCGAGAGATTGACGAACGGCAGCACCGCCACCGAGGGGCGCTCGTCAGAGGCACGAGCCGTCTCCGCCCTTGCTGCAGGTGCCGGTGCGGACAACGAACGCAGAGCGAAGGCCAGATCCTGTGCCGACTGGAAGCGCTGCTCGGGGCTCTTCTCCAGGCAGCGTTCGACGATCCCGGAGAGCGCGTCGGGGACACCCGGCATTTCTCCGGTCATGGAAGGCGGGGCTTTTGTCAGGATCGCCGAGAGCACATCCGCGTCGGTGTCCCCGGGGAAGGCCCGACAATCGGTGAGCATCTCGTACAGCACGCAGCCCAGGGCGAAGATGTCTGCTGCTGGTCGGAGCACTCCCACGCCTCGCTCCTGTTCCGGGGCCAT
>JAIVWR010000078.1:0-6157 GCA_048636435.1 Acidobacteriota bacterium
CAGGCAGGTGCTCTGGTTGGTGCGTTGGAAACGTCGCAGCTTGTAGGTTCGGCGGCCGTTTTCTCCCTGAACCACGACGCCATCACCCGTGATACTGACAACCTCACCCGGCTCTTCAGCAATGACGATCTGTCCCGAGTCGATAGCAACCTGCGATTCCATGCCCGTGCCCACCAGGGGCGCTTCTGGCAGGACCAAGGGTACGGCTTGGCGCTGCATATTGGATCCCATCAGGGCGCGGTTGGCATCGTCGTGCTCCAGGAAGGGGATAAGGGAGGTGGCTACCGACACCATCTGCTTGGGCGAGAGGTCCATGAAGTCCACCTGCTCCGGCGTAGCTGTAATGAAGTGACTGCCAAAACGGGCCTCCAGCTTGCTACCCAGGAAGTGGTTGCTCTCATCCAGGGGCTCGTTGGCCTGGACCACCACGTAGCGCTCTTCTTCGTCTGCCAATAGGTAGACGACCTGGTCGGACACGTCGGACACGAAGGGGCGGACGGGGATGGTGGTGGGCGGCAGCTTGGCCAGCTTGGCCGCCACCTGAGGGATCACCTCGGTGCCCGCCGCGGCCACTATCTTGTCCTTCTTGTCACTGACATCCTCACGCAGGAAGCGCCCCGCCAGATCAGGCGAGTTGTTGGCCAGCTCCCGCACTACCTTGCGATAGGGCGTTTCGATGAAACCGTACTCATTGACACGGGCGTAGGTGGCCAGACTGCCGATGAGGCCGATGTTGGGGCCTTCCGGTGTCTCGATAGGGCAGATGCGGCCATAGTGGGTGTGATGGACGTCGCGCACATCGAAGCCGGCGCGGTCGCGGGACAGGCCGCCGGGGCCCAGGGCAGACAGACGGCGCTTGTGGGTCAGCTCGGCCAGGGGATTGGTCTGATCCATGAACTGCGAGAGTTGAGAGCCGCCGAAGAACTCCTTGACCGCGGCAACCACGGGCCGGATGTTGATCAGGGCGCTGGGGGTGGCAGTCTCCGGGTCGGTGATAGTCATGCGCTCCCGTATCACCCGCTCCATGCGCAAAAGGCCAATGCGGAACTGATTCTGGATCAGCTCGCCCACAGTGCGCACGCGGCGGTTGCCCAGATGGTCGATGTCATCAGGCTGTCCGTGGCCGTTGTTCAGGCGAACGATGCCGCGGACGATGGCTATGAGATCCTGGGGCACCAAGATGTGGGTGTTCAGCGCCTTCTTGTGGCCGAGGCTCTTGTTGAGCTTGTACCGCCCTACCTTGCCCAGGTCGTAACGGCGAGGATTGAAGAATAGGGTGGTGATCAGGTTACGGGCATTGTCTAGAGTGGGCGGGTCGCCCGGACGCAGGCGACGATAGAACTCTAGGAGGGCTTCCTCCTTGTTCTGGGACGGCTCCTTCTCCAGGGTGGCCTGGATATAGCGGTGGTCGGCGTTGGTATCCACGGCCTTGAACAGGGCCAGGATGCGTTCGTTAGTGCCCAGTTGCTGCTCGTCCTTGATCTCGGGATCCTCGTCGATGGCGCGCAGGAGAGTGGTGATGGGGAACTTGCGCTTGCGGTCCACCTTGACGGAGATAATGTCCTTGTTGCTGGTCTCGAACTCCAGCCAGGCGCCTCGGTTAGGAATGAGCTTGGCGTAGCAGAGGGAGCGGCCACTAGTGGCGTCGCGCTCCAGGGTTAAGTAAACCCCCGGCGAGCGCACCAACTGAGAGACCACCACCCGCTCGGCGCCGTTGACGATGAAGGTGCCCTTATCCGTCATCATGGGGAAGTCCCCCATGAAGATCTCCTGCTCCTTGACCTCGCCGCTCTCCTTAACGATGAGCTGAACGTTGACCCGCAGGGGAGCGGCATAGGTCATATCCCGCTCGCGGCACTCAGCTTCGCAGTACTTGGGCTTGCCGAACTGGTAGTCGCCGAAGCGCATCTCCAGGCGGCTGCCGGTGAAGTCCTGGATGGGCGAGAGCTCATCGAACAACTCGCGCAGAGCCTCCTCCTGGAACCAGCGGTAGGAGTCGAGCTGAACGCAGATTAGATTGGGTACTTCAAGAACCTCAGGTATGCGAGAGTAGGACTTGACTAATCGGGGCACACTATGCGTTTCGCGAGGAACGTCCCTGGCTGTCGTCATAGACAAAAAACCCCCCGAGGGCCACTAATGTCCGCGGCCCCTCTCGTGGCTAAAAATGCACAAGCGGCTATGGTGGATAGCTAACAGAGGAATAGATACTTGGGGAATATCGTCCCGCCATCAACTGAATAGTCTAACCCAGCTTTGCCACATTTGTCAACTCCCAGACTGGTGATGCGTAAAATAACTCCCCCTTTCCCCTGCTCCCCGCTCGTGGTATATTTGCATTGTCTACCAGGCAAACGCTCACCCAGCGGCACCGGCCGGAAGCGATTGGCTTTCGGCTTTTCTCTTTCCATAATCCTCGGCCCGGGCAAAGGGCCCACTCGGGGACTCCATACCGTTTCTCTCCTGCCTTGTGCTATATTGATATTGGCTAGCAGAACGAAGCAAGGAGAGACGGTTCGGTGTATCAGGAGCTACGTGTGTTCAGCGGCAACGCCCACCCCGAGCTTGCCCAGGCCATCTGCGACTACCTGGAGATGCCCCTGGGGCAGTCCGAGGCTTTCAGCTTCAGCAACGAGAACATCTTTGTGCGCTTCTGCGAAAACATCCGCGCCCGCGATGTTTTCCTGGTCCAGCCCATCGTGTCCCCGGTGAACGATCGTTTAATGGAGCTATTCGTCATGATCGACGCCGCCAAGCGGGCCTCGGCGGGGCGGATCACGGCTGTCGTCCCCTACTACGCTTATGGACGCAGCGACAAGAAGGATCAGCCGCGGATCCCTATCACCGCCCGCCTGGTGGCCAACTTCATGGAGACGGCCGGGGCCGACCGCCTGCTGACGGTAGACCTCCACGCTGGCCAGATCCAGGGCTTCTTCAACATCCCAGTGGACGAACTGACCGCCCTCTACATCCTCAGCCGCTACTTCAAGGACAAGGGCATACCCGATCTGACAGTGGTGGCCACCGATGTGGGCGACGCCAAGCGCGCCCGCAATGTGGCCGACCGTCTGGACGTTCCCCTGGCCATCGTGGAGAAACGCCGAATCCGTAACGAACAACGGGCAGAGGCTGTCAATATAATTGGCGAAGTCAAAGGCAGGAACGCTCTCATTGTGGACGACGAGGTGGATACCGGCAGCACTCTGGTAGCGACCATGGATCTGCTGCAGCAGCAAGGAACAACCGACATCTACGCCTGCTGCACCCACCCCGTGCTCTCAGGGCCGGCCGTCGAGAGGATCGAGCAGTCGCCCATGAGGGAGCTGGTGGTGACCGACACCATCCCCCTGCCGGTAGAGAAGCGTTTGCCCAAGATCACCGTTTTGTCTCTAGCACCCCTGCTGGGGGAGGCCATACAACGCATCCATACTGGCCAGTCGGTGGGGGAGCTGTTCCAGTAAGGGCTTGGCATGCTCAAGTGGCTTAAGGGCATTATCAGCGATAGCGCTGAGAGAAAGCTGGAGAAGCTTCAGCCGTTGGTCAACGAGATCAATGCTCGCGAGGACGAGGTAGCTCCTCTCAGCGACGCCGAGCTGCGGGCCAGGACCGATCAGTTTCGCCAGCGCCTGGCCGACAGCGAAACCGTGGATGACATCCTGCCTGACGCCTTTGCCGTGGTGCGGGAGATGGCCAAGCGCCGTCTGGGCGAGCGCCACTTCGATGTCCAGCTCCTGGGAGGCATTGTTCTTCATCAGGGCAAGAGCGCCGAGATGAAGACGGGTGAGGGCAAGACGCTGGTGTCCACCCTTCCCCTCTATCTCAATGGCCTTGAGGGCAAGGGCGCCCACCTGGTGACGGTGAACGATTACCTGGCCAAGCGGGATACGACCTGGATGGGCTCCATCTTTCACAACCTGGGCCTGTCGGTGGCCTGCCTCCAGCACGACGCCGCCTACATCTACGACCCGGGTTTCAACGCCGACAACCCCAGCCTACGCCACCTGCGGCCAGTGCCTCGTCGCGAGGCTTACCTGGCCGACATCACCTACGGCACCAACAACGAGTTCGGTTTCGACTACCTGCGGGACAATATGGTGGTGGATCTCTCCCAGATTGTCCAGCGGCCAGAACACCCCCACAACTACGCCATCGTGGACGAGGTGGACAACATCCTCATCGACGAAGCCCGCACCCCGCTCATTATCAGCGGCCCTGCCGAGGAGACGGAGGAGGTCTACCGCATGTTCGGTCGGCTGGTGCCCCGCCTCCAGCCGGAAGTGGACTACACCATAGATCACAAGACGCGCTCGGTCTCCCTCAGCGAGGAAGGGATGTCCAAGCTAGAGAAGTGGCTGAACATCAAGAACATGTACGACCCTCAGAACTATCGTTTGACTCGCTTCCTAGAGGCGGCTCTCAAGGCTCGCGCCCTCTATCAACGCGATCACCACTATGTGGTGAAGGATGGCGAGGTCGTCATCGTCGACGAGTTCACCGGCCGCCTGATGTACGGCCGCCGCTGGTCAGACGGCCTTCACCAGGCGGTCGAGGCCAAGGAGGGTGTGCGGGTGCAGCGGGAGAGTGTGACCTACGCCACCATCACCCTCCAGAACTACTTCCGCCTCTACGAGAGGCTGGCCGGCATGACCGGTACCGCCTACACCGAGAGGGAGGAGTTCCATACCATCTATCGCTTGGACGTGATCCCCATTGGCACCCACGTGCCGATGATCCGCCGGGACAACCCAGACTTCATTTACCGCACACCGGAGGGTAAGTTCCGAGCGGTGGTGAGGGAGATCGAGGAGATGCACGCCATCGGCCGGCCGGTGCTGGTGGGCACTGTCTCCATCGAGATCTCCGAGCACCTGGCTGACCTCCTCAAGCGGCACAGCAAATGTCGCAACCAGGAGTGCGGCCAGTACCACCCCGTGTGTCCCCTCAAGGAGCCCCAGGTGCTAAACGCGAAGCACCACGAGCGCGAGGGCCAGATCATCGGCCAGGCCGGGCGCTTTGGCGCCGTCACCATCGCCACCAACATGGCCGGCCGTGGTGTCGACATCATCCTGGGCGGCAACCCCGGCCGCCTGGCCGAGGAACTCTACCGTAAGAAGGACATCGACCCCGATACCGCTCCCCCAGAGGAACTGGAGCGCATACGGCGGGAGGCTCGCCAGATATGGCAGGCCGACCACAATAAGGTGGTGGAGGCGGGCGGCCTGCACGTCCTGGGCACTGAACGCCACGAGGCCCGCCGCATCGATAATCAGCTTCGCGGTCGTTCCGGTCGCCAGGGCGACCCCGGCAGCTCCCGCTTCTTCGTCTCTTTTGGTGATGACGTGATGCGCCGCTTCGCCCCCGAGCGGATGGCGAGTATGATGGGCTTTCTGGGCATGGATGAGGACACACCTATCGAGAGCGGCATGGCCAGCAAGTCCATCGAGTCGGCCCAGACCAAGGTGGAGGGTCACAACTACGACATCCGTAAGCACGTGGTCGAATACGACGACGTGATGAACACCCAGCGCGACCTCATCTACACCGAGCGGAACAAGATCCTCCAGGGAGCCGACCTCAAGGCCAACATCCAGGAAATGATCGCCGAGGAGATCAACGGTCTGGTGGGCACCTACCTGCCCGACGACCAGGAGGAAGAGCGTGACCTCAAGGGGCTGCTCAATGAACTGAAGACTATCATGCCGCTGCCGCCTCACTTCACCCAGGCTCACTTCGCCGACCTGAGCCGTGAGGATATGGTTGAGGAGCTTCTAGCCCGCGCCCAGGAGGAGTACGAGGCAAAAGAGCAAAAGATAGGTTCCGATAACATGCGCACCCTGGAACGCCTGGTGATGCTGGGCACCATCGATAGGCTGTGGGTGGGGCACCTGACAGCCCTGGACGAGATGCGCCAGGGCGTCGGTCTGGCTGGCTACGGTGGCCAGGACCCCCTGGTAGCCTTCAAGCGGGAAGCCCACGACATGTGGGATCAGCTCTTGGACCACATACGGCGCAACATAACCCGCAGGATATATCACGTGACCTTGAGCCCTCAGTCTGCGCCGGCGCCGAGGCGGCCGGCGGCAGTGGCGGCGCGGCCAGGCGGACGCAGAGGGGCACGCGCCGGCCGACCCGAAGGGGGACCGCCTGCAGCGCCCCG
>JAIVWR010000079.1:0-6156 GCA_048636435.1 Acidobacteriota bacterium
GGAGATCCGTACTCTTCTACCTACATAGTTTTCCACGAAGCCCGTGGATATCGCCTCGCCTTGGTGGATAACTTTGCGTCTCCCTTCCTATCACGCCGACGCGCTTTTCCCCTCCACCGAACCACTTTCCTAGCCCACGAACTTTCCACCAAACCAGCCATTCTCTCCCCTTTGAACCCCCATAGCTCTCCACGCCGCCAACATCTCTATTAAGACGACGATCTAGATAATGGCATTCATATGGTTTTCACGAAGTATAATGTTCATAGGTCAACTACTATGATCGATCGGGTTGAGATCTGGGTTGCTGCTGGCGATGGTGGCTCTGGCGTCGTCAGCTTTCGGCGTGAGAAGTTCGTGCCTCATGGTGGCCCGGATGGTGGTGATGGCGGTGTTGGTGGAAGTGTCGTTCTGCTGGCTGACGCGTCCTTCCGCACACTCTGGGATGTAGGGCGACGCCGCCACTGGAAGGCTAACAGGGGTCAGCATGGCCGAGGCGCCAAGAAGTACGGTCGTCGAGGCAAGGATCTCATTATGCGCGTGCCTGTAGGCACTGAGGTTCGCCGCAGGGAAGAGAGCGGCGACTTGTCTGTCATTGGTGACCTGACGGAGGCAGGCCAGACGCTGGTGGTAGCTCATGGTGGTCGTGGTGGCCGCGGGAACGTCCACTTTGCCACTTCCACTAACCAGGCTCCACGGATAGCGCAGAGAGGACAGAGAGGCGAGGAAGCCAGACTGGTTCTAGACCTGAAGCTGCTGTCGGACGTTGGCCTGCTGGGAGTCCCGAACGCCGGCAAGTCCACGCTCCTAGCTACCGTCTCGGCAGCCCACCCGAAGGTCGCGTCCTATCCCTTCACCACCCTGGAGCCCGTGCTCGGTGTCGTGGAAATGGGCTACACTACGTTTGTGGTCGCTGAGATACCGGGGCTGATTGAAGGAGCGCATCGAGGAGTAGGCCTTGGGCATGATTTCCTCCGCCACGCCGAGAGGGCGCGCATGTTCGTCCATCTGCTGGATGGTACTCGCCCCGATCCCCTTCAGGATATGGACGTCATCAACGGCGAGCTGGCGCAGTTCCGAGCGGATCTCGCGGCCAAGCCCCAGGTCGTGGCGGTGAACAAGATCGATCTACCCGATGCGGCCCAGCGTACAGGTGAGTTGAAGGAGCTGCTGACTGCGAGGCACATCGAACCGTTCTTCATCTCAGCCGCCACGAGCGAGGGCGTTCGGCCACTGTTGGAGCGCGTCGCCCAAGAGCTGTCGACGCTCGTGCAGGAGGAGCAGCCGCCCGCGCCCCTGCCGGTGGTGAGGCCGCGGCCGCTCAGCGCGCGCTTCACCGTCTCCGTATCGAACGATGTCTACACGGTGAGCGGCGAGCGCCTGGAGGCATTCGCCGAGATGATGCCGCTGGAGCAGGAGGAGGGCCACGCGGAGTTCTGGCGGCGTCTGACTCGCTGGGGCGTCGTCGCCGCCCTCAGACGGGCTGGCATTCAGCCGGGTGCCAAGGTGCGCCTCGGCCAGACAGAAGTGGAGTGGGAAGGTTGAGGCTGGGCGTCCTCGGCGGCACCTTCGACCCCCCGCACGTCGGCCATCTGATCCTGGCTGAGGAGGCCCGCCTGGCCCTTGAGCTGGACCAGGTGCTGTTCGTGCCCGCCGGCTCCCCCTGGCGCAAGGCGGGACAAGAGCTGTCGCCGCGGGAGGACCGCCTGGCGATGGTGCAGCTCGCTGTCGACGACAGTCCTCACTTCGCTGTCTCCATCCTGGAGATTGAGCGCGAAGGCCCGTCCTATACGGCGGAGACCCTGACTGCCTTGCGCAATCAGTTCGGCCTCGAGACGGAGCTCTTTTTCATCATGGGTGCCGATTCCCTGGCCGACTTTCCCCACTGGCGGCAGCCGCAGCGCATCCTCGAGCTGGCCCGTCTGGCCGTGGCCGAGCGGCCGGAGCTGGAGGATACGGGGTTCGGGGAAGCCCTTGCCGACGAGCTAGCGACGGCCATGCGAGCGCGGGTGGTCTGGCTACGCATGCCGCGCGTCGATATCAACTCCACCGCCGTGCGGGACAGGGTGCAGAAGGGACTATCGATCCGCTACTGGGTCCCGCCGGCCGTCGAGGAGTACATTCGCCAGCACGGGTTGTACGTGGCGGGCTAGGTTCGGCCTGGCGTGGGGATCGTCGCCTACACGTCCAGGTTGCGCACCTGGCTGGCGTGGCCCAGAATGAACCGCTTGCGCGGCTCTACCTCTTCGCCCATGAGCTGAACGAAGATGCGGTCGGCCTGGATCGCGTCCTCCACCATCACCTGAAGCATGAGCCGCCGCTCGGGGTCCATGGTGGTCGTCCAGAGCTGCTCGGGGTTCATCTCGCCCAGGCCCTTGTAGCGCTGGATGGTAATGCTCTTGCCGTCCTTGTGCTTGGTGAGGAACGATTCCTTCTCCGGCTCGGAATACATCCAGTGGTGCTCTTTGCCCCGCTGGATGCGGTAGAGCGGCGGCTGGGCGATGTAAAGGTGGCCGGCGTGGATCAGCTCCTGCATGTGGCGGAAGAAGAACGTCAGGAGCAGCGTGCGGATGTGCGAGCCGTCAACGTCGGCGTCGGTCATGATAATGACGCGATGGTAGCGCAGGCGCGACAGGTTGAAGTCCTCGTCGATGCTGGTCCCTAGGGCCTTGATGATCGCCGCGATCTCAGAGTGGCCGAAGATCTTGTCCTGGCGAGCCTTCTCCACGTTGAGGATCTTGCCCCGCAGCGGCAGGATGGCCTGGAACCGGCGGTCGCGCCCCTGCTTGGCGGACCCGCCCGCCGAGTCGCCCTCCACTAGGTACAGCTCGCAATGCCGGGGGTCGCGTTCTGAGCAGTCAGCCAGCTTGCCGGGCAGCATGGTGCCGTCCAGCAGGCCCTTGCGGGTCACCAGGTCGCGGGCCTTGCGGGCCGCCTCGCGGGCGTGGGCGGACAGGATGCACTTTTCGATGATCCGCCGCGCCTCGCTGGGGTGCTCCTCCAGATAACGGCCGAGCTCCTCGCCCACCAGCGACTCCACCTGGCCCTTCACCTCCGCGTTGCCCAGGCGAGTCTTCGTCTGCCCCTCGAACTGCGGCTCGGGCAGCTTCACGCTGACCACCGCCGCCAGGCCCTCCCGGACGTCGTCGCCGGAGAGGTTCGCGTCGTTGTCCTTGAGCAGTTTCTGCTTGCGCGCGTAGTCGTTGAGCACGCGGGTGAGAGCGCTCCGGAAGCCCGTCAGGTGGTTGCCGCCGTCGATCGTGTTGATGCAATTGGCGAAGCTGAAGGTTAACTCGGATAGGCCGTCGTTGTACTGGATGGCCACCTCGACGATGGTCCCGTTTGCAGTGCCCTCGATGTATATCGGCTGGGGGTGAACGACGTTGCGGTCCTTGTTGAGTCGGCGCACAAAGCTGGCGATACCGCCCTCGAAGTAGAAGTTCACCTCTTGGTCCTGCCGCTCGTCTACGAAGCGGACCCAAACGCCCTTGGTGAGATACGACATCTCCCGAAACCTCTGGACCAGCGTGGCGAAATCGTAGTCCAGGGCCGGGAAGATCTTGGGATCAGGCAAGAAGCAGGTCGTGGTTCCATCGCCATGCCCGTGCCCTGCTCCCGACACCTTGCGCGTGGGGCCTTGCGGCACGCCCCGCTGGTAGTCCTGCCGATACACCGCGCCGTCGCGGCGCACTTCCACCCACATCTCTGAGGAGAGGGCGTTAACTACGGCCGCGCCCACGCCGTGCAGCCCACCGGAGACCTTGTAAGCCCCGTGCTCGAACTTGCCGCCGGCGTGGAGAAGCGTCATCACCGTCTCCAGCGCCGACTTTCGCGTGCGTGCATGCGTATCGATGGGGATGCCACGGCCGTTGTCGCTGACCGTTACGTGGCCATCACCGTGGATGGTGATGTCGATGCGATCGCAGAAGCCAGCCATGGCCTCATCGATGCTATTGTCGACGATTTCGTAGATGAGGTGATGGAGACCACGGTGGTCGGTGCTTCCGATGTACATGCTGGGGCGGCGTCGCACCGCCTCCAGCCCTTCCAGCACCTGAATGTCGCGCGCGGTGTATTGGCTAGTCTGGCGGGCCATTTGCTGAGATTATACCAGATACGCCGCTATTGCGGAAGGGGGGGCCCGATGCGCAGATCGCTCCGTGGCCGCTGCCTGGCCAGCCTTGACCAGCGCTGGACTTCCCCTGAGACTGTTATTGAACTGGAGGACGATACGATGCTGGAACCGATCGCTGTGAAGCCCATTGGGGTGGTGCGCAGCTCCGTGAAGGAACCGCGTAAGGGTGGCTGGGAAAGCCTGGAGTCCACGATCATCGTGCAGGACAGGTGGGCGGGCGCCCTGGATGGCCTCGAGGCCTTCTCCCATATCTTCGTCATCTATTGGCTGCACCTGGTCTCGGAGGAGCCTCGAGAGACCACGACGCATGTCCACCCGCGGGGCGACCCTCAGGTTCCCCTTCAGGGCGTGTTCGCCACCCGCAGCCCGGTTCGGCCCAACCCCATCGGCCTGAGGGTGGTGGCTCTCCTGGAGCGGAGGGGCAATGTGCTGCGGGTGCGGGGTCTGGATGCCATTGATGGCACGCCGGTGCTGGACCTGAAGC
This sequence comes from Acidobacteriota bacterium, assembly GCA_048636435.1. Lineage (GTDB taxonomy): Bacteria > Chloroflexota > Dehalococcoidia > SM23-28-2 > SM23-28-2 > SM23-28-2. Next base: position 4,620 of record JAIVWR010000079.1, read on the forward strand.
CCTACCTCTTCCATTACGATGGCGTGCCCGAGTCCACCGTTGCCGACTGGGTCCAAAAGGCGTAGGGGCTCCCAGGAGAGCTAGCCAGCCGTGCGCAAGTCCATCGCCGAGAAGCTTCGCCAGATATACGGGCGCCTCTACGCCGCCTACGGCCCCCAGCACTGGTGGCCGGCGGATTCGCCCTTCGAGGTCGTGGTCGGGGCTATCCTCACCCAGTCGGCCGCCTGGGTTAACGTGGAGAAAGCCATCGAAAGCCTCAGGGCCGCGGGCATCCTCTCGCCGGAAGCGCTCCTGCGGGTCGACCTCGATGAGCTGGCCCGCCTGATTCATCCCGCCGGGTACTACAATGCCAAGGCCCGCAAGCTCAAGGCCTTCCTGGAGATGCTCTTCGATAGGCACGGCGGCCGGTTGGACGCCCTGTTTGCCTTGCCCCTGCCGCAGCTCAGGCAGGAGCTTCTGGCCACCCACGGCATCGGCCAGGAGACGGCCGATTCCATCGTCCTCTATGCGGCTGAGAAGCCCACCTTCGTCATCGATGCCTACACCCGCCGCGTCTTCTCCCGCCTGGGCCTGGAGCCGCCCAGCGACAGCTATCCCTCCTGGCAGGCGATGTTCAGCGAGGCCCTGCCCCCCGACGTGCAGTTGTTCAACGAGTACCATGCCCTGATCGACCGCCATGCCAAGGCCGTCTGCCGCAAGGCGCCGCTCTGCGCCCAGTGCTGCCTGCGGGAGATCTGCCGCCTGGCGATGGGCTCCACCTCGCGTTGACACCTCTTTCGGGCGGCACTATGCTGGTGGCGATATGGACCTGGGCATCGTTGGCCTTCCCCTTTGCGGCAAGACCACCGTCTTCAACGCCCTAACTCACGGCCACGCCGAGACCGGCGGCTACCGGGCGGGCGTCGAGACGCACATCGGCGTGGTGAAGGTGCCCGACGAGTGCCTGACCAAGCTGGCCGCCCAGTTTCAGTCCAAGAAGGTCACCCCGGTCGAGCTGCGCTACATCGACCTGCCTGCTATGAGCGCTTCCTTCGACCACGGCGGCCCCTCCAGCCAGGTCCTCTCCGCCCTCTCCGCCAGCGACGGCCTCCTCCACGTGGTGCGCACCTTCCAGCGAGACGAGGTGCCTCACCCCCAGGGGAGCATCGACCCCCACCGCGATGTCGCCGCCATGGACGTCGAGCTCGCTCTGGCCGACCTCGCCGTCGTCGAGAAGCGCCTGGAGCGGCTCGCGCCCGTGGTGCGCGCGTCCAAGCCGGTGGAGCGGGAGGCCGGCGAGCGGGAGATGAAGCTCCTGCGCCGGGTCAAGGCCTCCCTGGAGGAGGAGAAGCCCCTGCGGGCGCAGACCCTCACAGCCGACGAGGAGAAAGCCCTGCGCGACTACGCCCTCCTCACCCTCAAGCCCATCCTGCTGATAGTCAACGTGGGGGAGGAGGACGCCTCGAAGATTCCGGACATCGAGAGCGAGTTCGCCGCCCGCTACGGCGCTGAGGGCACACGCGTGGTCGCCCTCTGTGGCCAGCTCGAGATGGAGCTG
>JAIVWR010000080.1:0-6108 GCA_048636435.1 Acidobacteriota bacterium
TCGCCTGTGGGGATTGCTGGCCCAACGATGGGCCTCACCGTCTTGCACCTCCCACACCGTAACGTGCTGGCTTCCCTGGCACTCAGAGACCAACTTGCGGCTCAAGGCCAGCACGCCGTGGGTACTAAGGGTTTGGCTAAGCGCCGATACAGCCCTGTGCAGAAGGGAGAGCTGCTGGTGGCGCCGCTGGAGTTCATCTGTTCTCTTCAGCAGCGTCTCCGTCATCTCGTTGAAGTCCTGGGCTAGCGAGGTTATCTCCTCCGGGCCGGAGACATCGGCTCTGACCTGCGAGTCACCCGCTGTAATCGCCCTGGCTTTCGCCCGCAGGGAGGCCAGCGGGCGGACTATCGAGGCGGTGAGGGCTACCGCCCCGCCAACCGCCAGCAGGAAGGCCACGCTGCCGAGGCCGACCAGAGACCACAGGGCGATGTCGGCATCGCGAGCTGCTGCCGCGCGCTCAGAGGCCAGCGTCTCCTGCTTTCGCTGGGCTGCCTGATCCACGGCGTCGACTGCCTCCAACCCGCTAGCCCAAGCGTCGACCTCATAGGTCCCCACCAGCGCCCTTAGCGTTTCCGTGTGGCCGGCGGCCACGATAGGGATGACGAGCTCGCCCATCTGCTCGAGCTCGCCCATCTCTTGAGCCACCTGTTCAAGCGTCGCCAGGTCATCCGTGTCGCCCCTAGCCAGGGCCAGGGCTCGGGCTTCCTCCAGGTCCTCGTGTAGCTCCGCTTGAGCTTCGCGGTACTCGTCAATCAGTGCAGGCTCTTCCGTAAGTACCAGGCTGGCAAGAATGCTCATCTCCAAGAAGAACTGTGCACGCGCGTGCTCCAGAGTCGTAGCTGCCAGGGAGGTTTCCTCCAGCGACTTCAACTGCGACTGATGATTGCGGGCGCTCCCGATGGCCACCACCGAGATGGCGGCCAGGAGGAGGACGAACAGCACAACCGCTGTCGCAATCTGCCCTCGGGCTGACCTCAAGATATGCATCGTGTGACGCTCCCCGCGGTCTATTCCCCGATTGCTTCCGCCGTCAGGTCCGCGCTGGGTGGCGCGTGCCCCGTGGCATCTCTCAGCCGGGGGGCACAGCCCTCACTCATTGGCGTGACGATCTCCAACGGGTATCCACTTGTAAGGACGCACGTCCCTAAGGATTTGCTACAAGGGGAAGTACCCTTGCTGACAGGCTTCGGTGCTGATACGATAGGTGTAGGGCCATGGCCGACGTCAATGTTCTCATAACCTTTGGTCTGGGCCGCGAGTTGGTGGAGCGCATCCGGGAGGTCGACTCGCGCCTGCGGGTATCTGTTCTCAGCCCGGCTCAGCGTCGGCTCTTCCGCGGTGGCAGGCCCGTCTGGCGCCGCTCCAGCGAGATGGCACAGGCGGCCGAAGAGAGCGGGGAGGATGCCCGACGTGGCCTGGATGAGGCCCTAGCCGAAGCCGAGGTTCTGCTCACTCTCTCCACCATGCCTGCTGACCTCCTGTCGCGGGCGCCTCGCCTCAAGTGGATACAGCTCACCAGCCCTGGCGCCGACCGCCTGGTGCACAAGGAACTCCTCCAGAGCGGCATCCCCGTCACCACCGCCGGTGGCATTCACGTCACCCCCATCGGCGAGTACGTCCTGGGGATGATGATCATGCTGGCAAAGGGTTGGCCCCATCTCTTCCGGGCTCAGCAGAAGGGGGAGTGGGCCCGCCTCACTCCCCAGGAGCTGGAGGGCAGCACCGTGGGCGTGGTGGGATTGGGCAACGTCGGCCAGCAGGTGGCGCGCCTGGCCAAGCTTTTGGGCATGCGAGTGCTGGGCGTGCGTCGCTCGGGGGCGCCTCTGGAGAGCGGCGAGTATCTGGTCGACGAGATATTCGGCCCGCTGGACCTCCTGCACCTCCTCGCCCAGAGCGACTATGTGGTGCTGGCCCTCCCCCTGACCGAAGAGACCCACCACATCATGGGCGAGCTGGCCTTCCAGGCCATGAAGCCCTCGGCCTATCTGATCAACGTTTCTCCTGGCGCGGTGGTGGACGAGACGGCCCTGGTGCGGGCTCTCAAGGTGGGGCTGATCGGCGGGGCCGGCCTGGACGTTTTCGAGAGTGAGCCCCTGCCGCCAGAAAGCGAGCTGTGGAGGCTGCACAACGTCATCATCAGCCCCCACATTGCCGGCGAGACCCCCCACTACAACGAGGGCGCGGTGGCCCTCTTCTCCGACAACCTGCGCCGCTATCTGGCCGACGAGCCGCTGCTGAACCTGGTGGACCCCCAGCGGGGGTACTAACCGGGCTTATCGCTGCTTGGAAGAGGCCTTGCCCCTGGCAGCCGCTGCGGGCTTAGCCGCCGCTTTTCCCTTAGCGGTAGGCTTCTTTCCGGCGGCCGCCTTCCCCGTGGCGGTTGCGCTGGGCTTGGCCTTCGCCCTGGCGACAGGCGCTTTCTTCTTGGCGGTGGGCTTCTTTCCGGCGGCCGCTTTTCCCCTGGCGGTTGCGCTGGGCTTGGCTTTCGCTCTGCCGACACGCGCTTTCGCCTTCGTGGCCTTCTTGCCCTTCGTCGCTGCTTTCTCTTCCGTCCGCTTCGCCAGCTCGATGCTGGCGATGGAGGCCACCGTATCGCCGCGGCCTATCCCCATAAGGGTCACGCCCATGGTGGCTCGCCCCTGTACGGCAATGCTGTCCACGTCGGTGCGGATGACGATTCCGTCCTCGGAGATGATCATCAGTTGTTGCTTCGAATCGACGGTGCGGGCCGCCACCAACCGCCCTCTCCTCTCGTTGACCGTGAACGTCCTGACGCCCAGGCCGCCTCGTCCCTGTGTAGGGTACTCTTCGAAGGTCGTGCGCTTCCCGTAGCCCTTGCTGCTCACCACCAGCAGTTCCCGGTTGGGACGAGCGATCTCCATCCCCACCATCCGGTCGCCCTTCGCTAGGCGAACGCCCCGCACACCGCCGCTCTGGCGGGAGGCCGAGCGCAACTGTTTCACCGGGAAGCGCAAGGCCTGACCGGCTGCGGTGACCAGAACGGCGTGATCATCGGCGCGCGCTAGCTGGGCAGCTACCAGGGCGTCGCCCGGCTCCAGGTCCATGGTTATAAGACCGTTGCGGCGTACCGCTGCGAATTCGCGCAGGGCCGTCTTCTTCACCTCGCCCAGCTCGGTGGCCAGCACCAGGAACTCCTGATCGCTGCCGGTCGTCGTCACCACCGCCGTTACGCGCTCATCTTGCTCCAGGTAGATGATATTGATGAGAGGGATGCCCCTCGCCTGACGGGATTCATCAGGTAGCTCGTAGGTCTTGACCTGATACACGCGGCCGCGGTCCGTGAAGAACAGGAGGCTCTGGTGGGTATCGGCCACCATAATGTGACGGACGGCATCGCCCTCCCGCTTGGCCACGCCGATCTTGCCGCGGCCGCCTCGCCCCTGCGCCCGGTAGATCTCCAGGGGTACACGCTTGATGTAGCCGCGAGTCGATAGGGTTACCACCATCTCCTGGTGGGGTATGAGGTCCTCTTCGCTGAAATCCACCGCTTCCTGCCCGATGATCTGGGTGCGCCGTTCGTTGCTGTACTTCTTCTTGAGCTGCAGCGTCTCCTCTTTGATCAGGTAGTCGATCTTGAGGGGATTGGCCAGCAGGTCTTCCAGGTAGGCGATCTGCTTGATGATCTCAGCGTACTCGTCCTGGATCTTCTGGCGCTCCAGGCGAGCCAGGCGGCGCAACTGCATGTCCAGCACTGCCTGGGCCTGGCGGTCGCTCAGGCGGAAGGGAGCCCGCATCAGCCGCTCCTTGGCCTTTTCCGCCGATTGCGAGCGGCGGATGGCCTGAATGACCTGGTCCATATGATCCAGCGCCACCAGCAGCCCCTGGAGGATATGCTCTCGCTCCTGGGCCTTCTTCAGATCGAACAGGGAGCGGCGGCGGATCACCTCCCGCCGATGGTTGATGAAACAGTCCAGAATCCTCTTGAGGCCGACCGTTCTGGGTTGGCCGTCCACCAGGGCCAGCATGTTGACGGCGAAGGTCGACTGCATCGCCGTGTGCTTGTAGAGGCTGTTCAATACCTGGCGGGCCTGCCCCTCCCGCTTGAGCTCGATGACGACGCGGATGCCGTGGCGGTCCGACTCGTCCCGCAGGTCGGCGATGCCGTCGATGCGGCGCCCCTTGGTCAGCGTCGCGATCTTCTCCACCAGGGTGGCCTTGTTGACCTGATAGGGCAGCTCCGTGATGATGATCTGCTGCCGGCCGCTCTTGGCCATCTCCTCGGTGTGCGTGCAGGCCCGCATGATGATGCGCCCCTTGCCCTCGTAGGCAGCCTTGATGGCATCTTGCTTCTCGTACAGAGGGCCTTGGCCGCGCTCGCCGTCGCTGGGCTGCTTCCTCACCCGCTCGTAGCGGAAGATGACACCGGCGGTGGGGAAATCGGGCCCCTTGACGATCTGCGCCAGGTCGTTGGTCGAGGCTTCCGGCTTGTCGATGAGATAGGCGATGGCGTCGCAGACCTCGCCCAGGTTGTGGGGCGGGATGTTGGTGGCCATGCCCACCGCGATACCCGACGCACCGTTGACCAGCAGGTTGGGCAGCCGCGAGGGCAATACCTTTGGCTCCTGGAGGGAGTCATCGAAGTTGGGGATGAAGTCCACCGTGTCGCGGTCGATGTCGGCCAGCGTCTCCTCGGCAATGGGAGCCAGGCGAGCCTCGGTGTAGCGCATGGCCGCTGGGGGGTCGTTGTCCACGCTGCCGAAGTTGCCCTGGCCGTCGACCAGGGGGAAGCGCAGGGAGAAGTCCTGCGCCAGCCGCACCATCGCTTCGTACACGGGGGCGTCGCCGTGAGGGTGGTACTTGCCCAACACCTCGCCCACAATGCGGGCGCTCTTCTTGTAGTGCGAGCCCGGCCGCAGGCCCAGTTCGGACATGGCGTAGAGGATGCGCCGCTGCACCGGCTTGAGACCGTCGCGGATGTCGGGCAGCGCCCGCGCCACGATGACGCTCATGGCATAGTCGAGGTAGGAGGCACGCATCTCCTCCTCGATCTTTATGGGGCGGACGTTTCCGGACGGTGTCTCTATAACCATGATCTCCCTACTCGGTCAGGCGGGCGTCGGTCTGTCGCAGGCGGCGGGCCAGCGTGCGCAGGATCTGCACCGCCATGTCCGGGCTACTCTTCAGCCCAGCGAGGAAGTCCCAGCGGGTCATGACCAGGACCTCGCCGTCCTCCAGGCCGCGGATGCTGGCGGTACGGGGATAACCGTCCAGCAGGGCCGTCTCCCCGAAGAAGTCTCCCGGGCCCAGGGTGGCCAGGACGGTCTCCTTGGGGCTGCCCAGGTTCTTCACCACCTCCACTTGGCCCGAAGAGACGACGTAGAAGCCCGCCGCCTCCTCGCCCTCTTTCAGGATTACGTCGCCCGCCTGGTACTGCCTGGGATAGAGGTCCCTGGCGAGACGTTTGAGCTCCCCCGAGCCGAACCCGGCAAACAGGGGAGCATTCGCCAGCATCTGTTCGTTGCCCATCGCCGAACCTCCTTCTTGAAGTCGCGCAGCCTATCGCCACACTCTGCTACTGGACTACCTTATACAGCTTGAACTGCTCCCAAAATCCCTTCAAGGCGACTCAAACCTTCTCCGTGAAAGCGAAGTCCTTGCCACCCAGACGGGTCAACACGCGGCAAAGTTCTGCCCGTGTTTACACCTCCAAGAATACCACCTATCTGAGGAAGGGGGAAGACGCCTACGTGCCTTACTGAATGAGCCGGCGCCGCATGGAGATGAGGGCCACGTAGTAGAAGACAGCGGCCACTACCGCTATCCAGGCCATGTCGCCCAGGTGGCCCCAACCTAGATTACCCCCGCTCAGGCCGCGGTAGATGTTCACTACGTGGGTGGCGGGCATGAACCAGGAGGCAACCTGTAGCTCTTCCGGCAGCCTCTCCAGCGGGAAGAAGACGCCGCTCAGCCAGAACTGGGGCGTTATGAATAGAGCGAAAAAGTAGTTGAGGGAGCTGATGGAGCGGGCGAGGGAAGTGTAGAAGAGGGAGATACTGGCGAACATGAAGCCGGAGACGTAGGCTATGGGAAGCGCCAGCAGAACCATCGGCGAGTCCAGCAGCAGGAAGGCGGCCGTTACCGCCAGTA
>JAIVWR010000081.1:0-6025 GCA_048636435.1 Acidobacteriota bacterium
GAGGAGCCAACCGAGGAGTCAGGAGACAAGCCGGCCGAACAGTCGGCAGAGGAGCCAAGCGAGGAGTCGGGAGAAGAGCTGGGAGAAGAGCAGAAAGAGGAGCCAGATAGCGAGTAGCTAGCCGCCCCCAGCCAGCAAGTTTGAGCCTAGCGGGCCTTGAGCGGAATGTTCCGCCCAAGGCCTATTCATTGCTTGGGGCTAAGACATCGACGAGGGTGATCAGCCAGGCAACGGTGACGATGCCGGCAAAGCTAGTGCACCAGATGCAGATGTCCTCCACGACGAACAGCTCTATGTAGGTGAGGTAGGCCATGAAGGCAACGCCGGTCAGGGTCATGCTGAAGGCTGCCAGGGGAGCCCATTCCTCCGTCAGGGGCAGACGGGCTACCCGAACCAGCACCAGCGCCAGAAGACCAGCGCAGAACAGCGCGCCCAGCAGGCCCACCGGAATGCCGAGGAGGGTAGAGTACTTGCTGTTTTCCACAGCGTCGCAGCCACTTAGGCCGGCGCACATTATGGTTTGGTCGGCGTAGTGGCTGTAGGCTAGATAGGCCGCCACGCCCATACCGGCCATCGCCAGCACGGCCAGAGCTAGTGATCTCAAGAAGGAGCCCGTCATCAGGGGGCTGCTCCGGGCAAAGCTTGAGCTCTACTCTGCCTCGCTCGTCTCACCCAGCTTAGCCAGTTCATCCTCGATGGCTGTCTTGAAGTCTTCGTAGGGCTTGGCCCCCACAACCTTGGTCTGCCCCACAAAGAAGGTGGGAGTGCCAGTGACCTCGCGTCGGCGACCCTCCCCGTAGTCGGCCGCGACCTTGTCCCTGTACCTGCCCTCGTCCAGGCAAGCATTGAAGGCCTCAGTGTCTAGGCCCAGCTCCTTGGCAATAACCTTGAGGTTGCTTATCACGAAGGTACCCACATTGATACCCTTCCCATTTAGGAATAGCGTGTCATGATACTCCCAGAAGGCGTTCTGCTCGGCTGCACATTCGGACGCCTCCGCTGCCCAAACGGACTCCTCTCCGTCGATGGGGAACTGCTTCCACACTAGCTTCGCCTTGCCGGTGGCGACATACTCTGCCTCGATCTGGGGCGCTATCTCTAGAGCAGCTTTGCGGCAGAAGGGGCACTGAAAGTCGGAATACTCAACGATAGTCAGGGGGGCGTCGGGGTTTCCGAGCGTGGTCCCTTGGCGAGGGATGTCGGCTGGCCTCGGCGTGGGGATAATGAATTCGGACGGCGTCACCTCGCCATCGCTTTCCCAGGGGGCCAGGCTCACCACGATCAGAATGGCAGCGGCGACCGCCGCCACCGCCATACCTGTCAGAACCCCCGTATAGCGAAAGCGTCGGCTGGTCCTGGTCGGTCTCTTGTGCTCCCGGCGCCCTCGAGCCCTTCTGCCCATGCACAACTCCTCTATCTACGACGATAGCAGTGCGCTGCTTCAGTGTCAACGTAACGGGCCAGTGGTGGAAAGCACAGAGCCCACCCGGACGCGCGTGTCCCGGCAGCGCAGTCACCCTCCTTCGCTGCCCTAGGAGACCTGCGTCGGCTCCCCCGGCTGGTGGGTTCGCTGGCCTCGTCGCGTGCGGGTCAGCTCGTCGATCTTGGCCAGGCAGGACTCCGCCTCCAGCCGCTGCACGCCGCAGACGTTGCACAGCCCCTTGTGGCAGTCGGCGGTGGCCTCCCCTTTCGCCGTCTTCAGCCACTCCCCGCGCAGGTAAGCTTCGCTGACGCCGACGTCGATGTGGGACCAGGGAAACTTCTCGAAAAGCCCCCGTTCGCGGTGAGCGTAGAAGCTGGGATCGAGGCCGCACTCCTGGAAGGCCTGCTGCCAGCGGCCCCAGTTCTGGTGCTCGCGCCAGGCGTCGAACTTGCAGCCGAGTTGCCAGGCGCGCTGGATGACTTGCCCCAGGTGACGGTCGCCGCGGGAGATGACCGCCTCCAGCAGGCTGTGCTCTGGTTCCTCCCAGGAGAACTCCACGCCGGCCCGCTTGCAGCCCCTGCGCAGAAGGTCGTGCTTGGGGCCCAGCTCCTCGGCGGTGCTCTGGCGGACCCACTGGAAGGGCGAGTGCGGCTTGGCAACGAAGATGGAGGTGCTCACCCGCACACGAGCGCGACCGCGATGATGGCGGCGGCCGATCTCCTTCACCCTGGCCGCCAGATCGGCGATCCCCTGCACGTCCTCCAGGGTCTCGGTTGGCAGGCCCACCATGAAGTACATCTTGATGCTCGTCCAGCCATGGGAGAAGGCCGCCTCCGCCGCCCGCAGGACATCGTCTTCCGTCATCGGCTTGTTGATAGCCACGCGCAGGCGCTGGCTGCCCGCCTCCGGGGCGAAGGTGATGGTGTGCTTGCCCGGCCCAGCCACGGCCTCAGCCACCTCCACCGAGAAGCTGTCCACCCGCAGGCTGGGCAGCGAGATAATGATGCTATCGCCGAACTCCTCCCTTAGCGCCCGCACCATCGGCACGATCTGCGAGTGGTCCGTGGTGCTGAGGGACAACAAGGAGAGCTCGCGATAGCCAGTACTGGCCAGCGCCTCCCTGGCGAGGGCCACCACCTCCTGCGCTGTACGCTCCAGACGGGGGCGATAGATCATCCCCGCCTGGCAGAAGCGACACCCCTGGGTGCAGCCGCGCTGGATCTCGATGCCAGCGCGGTCGTGCACTATCTGCACGAAAGGAACAATGGGCCGCCTGGGCAACGCCAGCAGCTTCTGCACGAATCGCTTGCGCGGTCGAGGAGACGCGGCCGCATCCACGGGCCTCACCTCGGCGATAGTGCCATCGGGATGGTAGAGCACCTCGGAAAAGCGGGGCACGTAGATGCCCTCGATGGCGGCTAGCTCCCGCAGAAGCCGCCTCTTCGATCGGCCACCCCTCTCCTTGAAGCGGCGGACACAGTTGACGATATCCAGGATGAGCTCCTCGCCGTCACCCAGGGCGAAGGCGTCGATGAAGTCGGCCAGGGGCTCAGGGTTGAGGGCGCCGCTGCCGCCAGCGATGATCAGGGGCAGAGCCCGCCGCCGCTCTGCTGCCAGCAACGGCAGGCCGGCCAGGTCGAGCATGTTCAGAACGTTGGTGTAGGTCAGCTCGTAGCTTAGGGAGAAGCCAATGACATCGAACTCGCCCAGGGGGTGGCGGGTCTCCAGGCTGAAGAGGGGGATGCCCTCCTGGCGCATGGACTGTTCCATGTCCGTCCAGGGGGCGTACACTCGCTCGCAGAGCACGCCGTCCTCCTGGTTGAGAACCTCGTAGAGGATGGCCAGGCCCAGGTTGGACATGCCAATGTCGTAGACATCGGGGTAGGCCAAGGCGACCCGCAGAGGCGTGCGGCTCCAGTCCTTGACCACGGAGTTCCACTCGCCGCCGCTGTAGCGGGCGGGCTTGCTCACCCGCCGGAGAATCCGATCTATATCGACAATGGCCAAATTCGCCACCTCACTAGAAGAAAGACCTCGGAACTCTCATCATACTGAACCGCCACCTGGGGTGGCAACCTTGTCTGGCCAGGGCTTGCTCGCGGCCTCGCCAATTGCTACTATACAGCGTCACCGTTTCGATGTTACCGAGACCGCTCTTGATCACGAGGCTCCTGAGCAGAAGACCTATGCCGATGAGACTACGGAGCGCATCCGTCTCATGGCCGAGAGCTACCTCATCGTCCCCGTTGATTGACTTTAGGCGCAGCCTTTGCCAAAATTGGGACAGACGAAGCGAATAGGGTGCCGAAGTCGCCATAGGCGACACGGGGGAACCAACTGCCTGTGATTGCCAGGCACGGGGTGAATCTCCGACGGTGTCGGAGTAGGCTAACTCCTTCAAGCCGAACCCGTCAGCTAACCTCGTAGGCATGCGAAGGAGAGGCTAGCAAAGAGGGACGAGAGGCTAGGCCTCCCGTCCCTTCGTTCGTATTGGGCACAGGCGCCACTCGCTGGCCGGCGGGGGGAAGACGACAACAGAGGGGAAGCGTCCGGAGCATGAGCCTCCGCAACGAGAAGAGCAGAGTGACGAAGCACAGGCGATGGGCTGCCTGGCGCTTGGAGTACGGTCTTCTCATCTTCGTCGTCGCCTTGATGACCGTCTTCGCCTTCGCCTTCTTCTACTTCCAGGTCGAGGTGAGCAGGCTCAAGGACTACGGCTACGTCGGCGTGTTCATCATCAGCTTCATCGGGGCCGCGTCGATGATTTTGCCTACCCCTGCTCTTGCCTCCGTGGTTGGCGGCGGTGCGATCCTCAACTCCTATCTGGGCATACCCACCTTCGTTTGGGTAGGTATCGTTGCTGGCCTGGGGGAGGCTCTGGGCGAATTCACTGGCTACGCGGCTGGCTACGGCGGCCGCATCGTGATCCAGCAGCGCCCGGAGTACAAACGGGTTCAGGGCTGGATGGAGCGCCACGGCGTGATCACCATGTTCGTGATGTCTGTCATCCCCAACCCCCTGTTCGATGTGGCCGGCGCAGTGGCAGGGGTTGTTCGCATGCCCCTGGGCCGCTTCTTCCTGGCCGTTTTGGCAGGCAAGATCATCAAGGACATGTACATGGCGGCCGTGGGCGATTTCGGCATCGGGATCCTGGGAGAACTCTTGAGCTAGGCCCGCACGACTGTGACGCGTGTACGAGCATATGTTATACTTGCTGCAGGTTATCTGGCCTTTATTATTTTGAGGCCTTGCTGGGAGAGTGTGCATAGGGCACCTCTCTCGCAGCTCCGCCTGGGGCGGAAAGCTGCAGTCGCTGGGGAGGCATTATTCGATGCTCATCAATGTCAATGTCGTTTTCCGCGTTGTTGGTGCTATCTTCTTTGGATATGTGGGCCTTCGCACGGGGGCCTTTCTGGCCGAGGGTGACAGCGGCAGTACCGCGGTGATCTTCTGGACGGCACCGCCTGTGCTGTCTACCCTCTTCGGGATCATAGCGGGGCCTTTCCTCTTCCTGGCGCCCCTGCGCCGCTTCCAGCAGTGGACCACTCAGATCGAGCCCATTCAACTGGTGCTGGGCACTTGTGGCCTGGTGGCCGGCCTCCTGGTGGCGGCCCTCTTGACGCCCGCCCTCATCACCCTTCCCGGAATCGGCGGCGTGCTCGCTCCTTTTGTGGTTAGCGTCCTCCTGGGCCTTCTAGGCGTGGCGGCCCTGATCAATCGCGAGGAGCAGTTCGCCGATTTCCTTTCCCGCTACCTGCCCCTGGCAAGCAAAGGGGCGGCCCGCCGAGTGCCCCGTCACATCGTTGTCGATACAAGCGCCGTCATCGACGGCCGCATGGCCGATATCGTCGAGACAGGCTTTATCATGGGCACCCTGGTGATTCCTCGCTTCGTCCTGGACGAGCTGCGCTACATCGCCGATTCCCCCGATTCCCTCAGGCGCAACCGCGGCCGGCGTGGCCTCGACGTCCTCAACCGCCTTCAAAAGGAGGCGCTGGTGCCCATGGAGGTCTCGGAGACTGATTTCGAGGATGCGCCGGATGTCGACAGCAAGCTCATTCGCCTGGCCAAGAGCCAGGGCAGTTCCATCATGACCAACGACTTCAACCTCAATCGCATCGCAGAACTGGAGGGGGTACAAGTTCTCAACGTCAACCACCTGGCCAACGCCGTTAAGGTGGTGGTGTTGCCCGGGGAGGAGATGGAGGTGCGCATCATCCAGGAGGGGAAGGAGAGCGGCCAGGGGGTCGGCTTCCTCGATGATGGCACCATGATCGTGGTGGAGGGCGGCCGTCGCCACCTGAACGAGCAGTTGGAGGTCATCGTCACCCGCGTTCTTCAGACCGTGGCTGGTCGGATGATCTTCGCTGCGCCCAAGGGTAGCTAGCTGATACGTCGATAGAGCGCGCCTATGTCGGCCAGCCGTGAGTCAGTGGGCGCCATCATCGCTGCTGCCGGCCGCAGTCAGCGGATGGGCGGCAGCGATAAGCTGTTCGCCGTCGTTGGCGGCAAGCCCCTTCTCGCCCACACCCTCAGCGCCTTCGATGCCTGTCGTGGCGTGGACAGGGTGGTGCTGGTCCTTTCGCCGGAGAACATGGAGCG
>JAIVWR010000082.1:0-6002 GCA_048636435.1 Acidobacteriota bacterium
GTCCGGCCCTGGCCCCGCCTGCGCTGGTCCATGGTTGCCCTGTCTGTGCTACCCTGGCTGACCCCCCTGGCCATCTGGGCCTTCCTGATACTGGTGACACGCGGCGCCGGCGGCTTCGCCGACGAACTGACTACCCGCGGCCCCAGCTTGGGAACCCTTGTCATGCTGGCCGCGTTCCTGGCAGCCGCCGGCTTCGCCTTCGCGCGCGACCTCTTCCGCGAACATGAGAATGAGGACGCGAGACGCAGCTACCTCTTCGCCCTGATGCTGGTAGGCCTGGGCCTTCTCCTCATCCTGGGGCCCGAGCTGTACTGGATTAGAGACCTGTTCGACTTCCGAGTGAATACCGTCTTCAAGCTGTACTACCAGGCCTGGATGCTCCTGAGCATCGGCGGTGCCGTCGGCCTGTACTACCTCACCGTCCACTGGCAGGCGAGGCGACCAGCCATCGCCTTGGGCCGCCTTTGCTTGGCCGTCCTCGCCGCAGCCGCCCTGGGCGCCGCCCTGTTCTTCCTCTATCTTCTCTGGCTGCCCGCATTCATCTTCGGCCTCGCCCTCAGCCTTGCCTTCGGCGCAGTCGTGCCGCTGCTCTTCATCTGGCGGGCGAGGCAACCGGCCGTCGCCTTGGGCCGCCTTTGCTGGGCCAGCCTCACCGTCGTCATCATCGCCGCCTCCTTGGTCTACACGGTTGCGGTCACCTTCGAGCGAACCAGCGGATTCACCAACGCCCAGTACATGGACGGCCTGATCCACGTGCAGGTGCACCACCCCGACGAGTACGACGCCATCCGCTGGCTGAACGATAACGTCAGCGGCACTCCGATCATCCTCGAGGCGGTAGGCGACGGCTACACTGATTATGCCCGCATCTCCTCCCGGACTGGCCTGCCCACGGTGCTGGGCTGGCCTCACCACGAGCGCACATGGCGGGGCTCGGACGAGCCCCTCAACGGCCGTCAGGAGGACGTGCGCCAGGCTTACACAAGCACCAGCCCACGGGAAGCGAAAGATATCCTGGAAAAGTACGACGTGGAGTACGTATACATCGGCTATTTGGAGAAGGAGACCTACGGCGAAGCAGGACTGGCCAAGTTCTCCACCTTCATGGAGGTGGCCTACCGGAACGACGGCGTCATCATCTATCGAATGCCTCGGGAGGTAGAAACCGTTGTCAGCGCCCCCTAGAGTGATAGCGAGGCGATACCCGTGAGCGAACGCCCCGATGGCACCCTATCGACTCAGCCCTCAGGGACAATAGCTGGGGCACCGGCGGCAGCGCCCGCCCTGTCCGTCAGCCTGGCGACGATCATCTGGCTGGCCATCATCGCCGCGGCCGCCGCTCTGCGGCTGGCCCGCCTCGATCATCTTCCCCTGACCATCGACGAGAGCGTCCGCGCCTTCGCCGCTTGGCAGACGTCCCAGGGCGATACCCCCGCCGGCTGGCCGGGGGATATGACCTCATCTCTCACCGCCTACCTCTTCTCCATCTTCGATTCCAGCGACCTTCTGGCCCGCCTGCTGCCGGCCCTGGCCGGGTCGGCCCTGGTCGCCCTGCTCTGGCCCCTATCGCGATATGTGGGCGGCGCTGCCCTGGCGGCGGCGGGCCTGCTCGCCTTCTCTCCCCTCCTTGTGCACCTCTCCCGCAGCAACTTGCCCTACAGTGTCGGCGCCTTTCTCTCCCTCATCATGGTCCTATCTCTCTTCGCCTACCTGCGGACACAACGCCCACTCTATTTCTTCGCGCTGGTCCTGAGCCTGGGCCTGGCCCTGGGCAGCGACCCCGTTTCCACCTCTACAGCCCTCATTGTGATCGCCTTCCTGATCTACGAGATCGCCTGGCGGCGAAGCCAGGACGTGCTGGCGGCCGCCGAGCCCATCAGGCGGAGCCCGGCCCTGCTCATCAGCGGCCTGCTTTTCCTCCTGGGAGCGCTGGAGCTGGGCGTCACTCGTTTCGGCACCTCGGTCGATCGCCTTAGCCTACCCGGCCTGCGGCAGTGGGTGGACATGTTCGCCCTGCCCCGCGACGGCCTGCCCTGGCACTTTCACCCCGGCGTGCTGATGAGCTACGAAGCGCTGCTGCTTCTTCTGGGCGGGGCAGCTTACCTGTGGCTCTTGAGCCGCTGGATCATCTCCAGAGGCCGGGATGTCTCCTTGTTCCAGCGCTTTCTCTTCTTCTGGGCCAGCGGCGCCGCCATCATCATCGCTATCACCACCCGCCGCGAGGCAGGACAGCTTGTCCTCCTCCTCCTACCCCTTGCCCTCCTGGCCGGTAGCTGGCTGGAGAGGATAGCCGCCGAGGCCGACTCCACCTCCCTCGGCCGGGCGGCTCCCTACCTGGCACCGGTGCTCGCCCTGGCCGGCTACATAGCACTCGTCCTCACACAGTGGGCTCGCGCTGGCGCGGTGGGCTCGACAGGCGAGAGGATCGGAGTGATCTTCGCCCTGGCCGGAGCGATCGCCCTGATATGGATCGTCTGGAACACGCTGGGCCGTCAGGCCGCCGCCGGCTCGCTGGCCCTGGTGCTGGTGCTGCTGGCGATCCCGGCGATTCACGGCTCCACGTCTGTAATGTACGGCCGAGGCAGCGAGTTCCTGGCCGACGAGCGAATCGATCCCCGCGTCTTCCAGTTGCAGGAGCAGCTAGCCACCATCGAGGCGGAGACGCCTGGGCCGATCGCTGTCCACGAGTCGCTTCTTCCCGCCCTCGGGTGGTATCTGCGGGATGTGAACGGCGTGGTCTTTGCACCTTCGCCGGCGAGGGACGCCATCGCCATCGTGAGTCCGCCCGGCGAATCAGCCCCCTCCGGCTATCGACGACAGGAGGCCTGGCCCATAGCCGAGGGCTGGCTGCCTCACTCCGTCGATCCCCTAGACTGGTGGCGATGGCTGGTTTACCGTCAGCCCTGGGGTGACCTATCATCTAGGGAGGCGGACCTACTGGTGAGAATCGAATGAGCGACCAACCATCCTCCTCGCCAGCGCCGGCGCCATCGGCCAGGCCATTCGAGCGCCTGGCCTCCCTGCGCCTGAGGCTGAACTGGGAGCTGGCCCTGTATGTTCTCTTCATCGGGGCTGGCGCAGCCCTCCGCTTCTGGGACCTGGGAGCACGCGCCTTCCACCACGACGAGAGCCTGCACGCCCAGTACGCCTGGTACCTGTTCCGCGACGGCACGTACGAGCACAACCCGATGATGCACGGGCCGTTCCAGTTCTTCGGCACCGCCTTCAGCTATGTTCTCTTTGGGGTGAGCGACTATGCGGCCCGCATTCTGCCCGCCGTTGCAGGCACCGCCCTCATCGGCGTGCCATTCTTCCTACGGCGCCACTTGGGCCGCTCGGGAGCGCTGATCGCTGCCGGCCTTATCGCCTTCTCGCCCACCCTCCTCTACTTCAGCCGCTTCGCCCGCAACGACATCTACATCGGCCTGTGGACGCTGGGGCTGGTGGTGTGCCTCTGGCGCTACATCGAGGAAGGCCGCCACCGCTATCTGTACATCGCCGCCGGGCTCATGGCCCTCAGCTTCGCCACCAAAGAGGCCACCTTCCTGAACGCGGCGATCTTCATCGCCTTCCTCGACCTGTGGATAGCCCAAACGCTGGCCAGCCGGATCAGAGAGCGCCACAACCTCGACCCACTGGTTGGCCCCTTCCTGTTCTTGGCCCTGGCGCCCTTTGCCTGGGCCATCGTCGCCCTCTGGCCCTTCCTGAGCGAGGACAGACGCCAGCGGATCGGGCTGGGGGAGAGACCCCTCGCCGCTGACTTCCTCCTCATCCTCGGCACGCTAACCCTCCCCCAATTCGCGGCGGCCGTCCAGGTGCCGCTGGAAGCCCTCGGCATGCAGGCGGCCGACTGGTCTCGCCAGCTGTTCACCCTGAACCTGGGGCCGCTCAGCGGCCATGAGCACGTTACCCGCGAAGAGCTCACCGGCTTCCTCACCGTCTCCATTCTCGTGGCGTCCACGGCCTTCATCGGCATGCGCTGGAACTGGCGCTCCTGGCTCATCGTGGGAGCGATCTTCTACGTCGTCTTCGGCCTGCTGTACACCACCTTCCTCACCAACCCGGACGGCTTCGGCTCTGGCATATGGAACTCCCTGGACTACTGGCTGGAGCAGCAGGATGTGAAGCGTGGCGGCCAGCCTTTCTTCTACTACCTGATGCTACTGCCCGCCTACGAGTTCCTGCCCCTGCTCTTCGCCTTCGCGACCGCGGGGGTGGCCCTGGCCAAAGCCGCCTTCGGCCCCGACACCCCCGACGGCCACTGGGCCCGCATCGTGTTCTTCGTCGCCGGGTCGCTGGCCATTCTGGCCGTGACCGCCAACGCCGGCGGCGCGTCAACGCTCGGCATGGTGCTGGGGCTGGTGGCCCTGGCCCTGCTGGTCTTCAGCCTGCGGGTCAATCCCTTCCTCCGCTTCCTGACCTTCTGGATGGTGATGAGCCTCTTCGCCTACTCGGTAGCCGGCGAGAAGATGCCCTGGCTTGGCGTGCACCTGACCCTGCCGGTGGTCATCCTCGCCGCGTACACCCTGGGGCAGATCTGGGCCCTGGTCCAAACGGGCGAGTGGCGCCTCCGCCTGCCCAGCTACACCTGGCCCTTGCTCGCGGCCGCCCTGGGCGCGGGAGCGATGGCCTTCGGCGTGTTCGGCCCCAGCGACGCTGTGGTGGCCCGCATCTTGGTCGGCTTGGCGACAGTCCTGGCCATCGCCGCCTTGATGCTCACCCTGCGCGGCCGGCCGATGGCGATGAGGCTCGGCACGGCGATGGCGCTGGTGCCACTGGCAGCGCTGATTGGCGCCCTCCTGCTGTTCAGCGGCCGGGCGGCCTGGATGGCCAGCTTCCAGGAAGGCGACGGCGCCGACGCCCGCGAGATGCTGGTCTACACCCAGACCAGCCCCGACATTCCGAAGATCCTGGATCAGATCGAGCAGATGGCGGAGGAGACAGGCCTGGGCAAAGACCTGCCCATCGTCGTGGACAGCCGCGATGCCTTCTCCTGGCCTTGGGTCTGGTACCTGCGCGACTATCACAGCGTCTCCTATCCCAATTTGAGCGGCGGCCAAGAACCGCCCGCCAACGCCGTCCTTCTGGTCAGTGCCAGCAACGATGCCGCCATGCAGCCCCATCTGGAAGGTTACGGGCCGGGACAGCGCTATCACCACCGCTGGTGGTTCCCCGAGACCTATCGGAGCATCGAGTTCGAGGACGGGAAGCAGAAGAACGTCTTGACCATGTTCGCCGACTTTGTGGTGAACCTGGGCGATGACGACACCTGGGACACCTGGTGGCGTTTCTTCCGTGACCACGAGCCGCCGCAGCCCACGGGCTCCGCGAACGCGGTGGCCTATTTCCCCGAGGAGTTCGTCCCCGAGGAGGCCATCGACAGGGAGGAACCGCCCGAGGTGCCCAAGGCCGATAGCGACGGCAGGTTCACGCTGGGCGAGCGGGGCACCGGCCTGGGTCGATTCATCAAGCCGGCCGGCCTGGCCGTGGACGGCGATGGTAACCTCTACGTGGCCGACAGCGGCAACCATCGCATCCAGAAGTTCGACAGCGAGGGCGCCTTCATAGCCGAGCTGGGTTCTCTGGGGGACGGCGAGGGCGAGTTCAACGAGCCCTGGGGGCTGGCGGTGGACAGCGAGGGTAACCTGTACGTGGCCGACACCTGGAACAATCGCATCCAGAAGTTCGACCGCGACCTGAACTTCCTGACCCAGTGGGGTCAGCCAGTCTCCGACGTCAGCAATCCCAAAGCCTACGATTTCTGGGGCCCGCGGGACGTGGCGACCGATGCTGAAGGCAACGTCTGGGTGACCGACACCGGCAACAGCCGCATCCTCAAGTTCGCCAGCGACGGCACCTTCCTGGCAAGTTTAGGCGAGCCCGGGGCGGAGACGAGGCAACTCCGCGAGCCGGTCGGCATCGAGATCGCTTCCAACGGCGACATCTTCGTGGCCGATGCCTGGAACAGCCGCATCCAGCACTTCGACAGCCAGTTCAATCCA
>JAIVWR010000083.1:0-5839 GCA_048636435.1 Acidobacteriota bacterium
GGAAGGCGAGGGCGTTGGGGATGCCGATCTCCTCCGGGCTGAGGGTTGTGGGTTGCTCGCTGCCGATGACGGCCTGGGCCTGGATGAGCTTGACGTTGAAGGCGGAGACGATCTCGGTCATGAACACCAGGGTGCCGGCCAGGGCGATGTGCATGGGGACGACGACGTAGTTGAAGGTGGAGGAGACAAGCTTCCGCTTGGCGCGGAGGAGGGAGACCCTGAGGGCCATATCGGCTGAGAAGCGACCCGCCTTCTCTGGGTCGCCGCCAAGCTTGACGGCGTCCCAGAAGGAGCGGACCACCCTGTGGATCAGCTCGCTGCCGGTCTCGGCCATGAAGCGGGACCAGGCACGGCTGGTCTCTATGCCGGCGGCGATACGAGCGAGGAGCCGCTTGAGCTCTGGCTCCAGGGAGCCGATGGCCCGCCGGTCTATGTGGTCGAGGCTCTCGATGACGGTGCTGCCGCGGGCGGCGGTGACGCCCCCCAGGGAGCGGAGGAAGTCGGCGATGTCCCGGTCGCGGTCGTCCACCTTGCGCTCGAGCAGGTGGGTGACGATGCCCACGGGCAGGATCAGGAGCCCGGCGACGATAAGGGCCGGGCCTAAGCTCTGGAAGGCGAGGTAGGTGAGGATGCCCATGAGGAGGGCGGCCGGGAAGAGGATGCGGGCCAGGAGGGACATGAGCTTCTGCTCCGGCGACTTGTCCCTTAGCTTGTGGATCACAGGGTCGAAGGGGGCGATGCGGTAGATGAGCCAGGCGCCCAGCGCGGCGCTGGAGATGGCCACCAGCTCCACCATGACGATGAACACAGAGCCCATGGCGTAGATCATGTTGGAGATGAGGGCCACGAGGACGACCAGATTTGCCGATACCAGGAGGGCGACGAAGGCGTCGGTCCACTTGCGCAGGGACTCCAGGTCCCTTTCGTATTCGTTGCTGTAGTCCTCCATCTGGACGTGGGTCTCGCGCTCGAGGAAGACGGCCTCGGACTCGCCGGAGGCCATGGAGTTGCCGAAGCGCAGGAGGAACTGGCGCATCACCTCGTCCTCGGCGCTCTCGGCGACCAGCTGGCAGGCGGTGGTGAAGTCGTGGCCGAGGCTGCTGACCAGGTTGGCAACCTGGGCGAAGTAGGGGGAGGGGCCGTACTTGAGCTTGGCGGCGGCGTCGAAGAGCTGCTCGCGGCTGACATTGGCGCTGGCGATGCAGGAGAGGTAGGTGAGGACGGTGAGCAGGTCGTACTGGTTGGCGTCGGGATCGAACAGCCAACCGCTCTTGATGTGAGCGAGAGCCGGGTCCCTGCCGGGAGGGTCGACCTCTTTAGAAGAGGCCTTGCCTCTTAGCCTTTGCCAGAACTTGATAAAGCTCATAAAAGTTCTTAACTCCGGAGCGGTGGAGCTTTTCCAGCACCTTGGCCCGCCGATCCAGCTCCTGGTACATGACGCGGCGTTTGTTGGCTGGTATGCCCCGCTTGACGGCGATCTTGTTCTCCAGAAGGTAGCTGTTCATGTAGCCGGTGAACTCGTAGGAGTCGGTCTCTGGGTTCCAGTGGAAGACCTCGGCGAAGGCGAACGAGTCGGTGACGCCGTCGTAGCCGAAGAGCTCGCTGACGGAGAGGATACGGCGGGCGGTCTTGCCGTTGGGCAGCTTAACGGCGCTGATGATGATGACGACGTTGAGGTTGTCCATGTAGGTCTTGGGAACGTTGATGGGGCTGCCGGTGATCCTCTGGATGAGCTTCTCGACGGAGGCAGCGTGGAAGGTGGCCATGACGGTGTGGCCGGTCTGCATGGCCTGGAAGGCGATGTTCCCCTCCTCACCGCGGATCTCGCCCACCAGGATGGCGTTGGGCCGCTGTCGCAGGGAGGCCTTGAGCAGGTCGAACATGGTGACGGCAGCCCCCCCCTCCTCGGCGACGCCTCGGACCACCTCGCGGATCCAGTTGGGATGGGGGATCTGAAGCTCTGGGGTGTCCTCGATGGTGACGATCTTGGCGTCCGGGGAGAAGAAGTTGGTGATGGCGTTGAGGAGGGTGGTCTTTCCCGAGGCGGTCTCCCCGGCGACGAAGACGTTCATGCCCTCCTCGATGACGATGGAGAGGTAGGCGATCATGCGGTAGTTGAGGCCGCCGCCCTCGGCGATGTCCAAGACGCTCATGGGCGTGGTGCCGAACTTACGGATGGTGAAGTTGGAGCCCCGCTTGGAGACCTCGGTGCCGAAGACGATGTTGATACGGGAGCCGTCCGGGAGGGTGGCATCTACGATGGGCCTGCGGTAGGTGACGGGCTTGTTGATCCGCTCGGAGATGCGGCGGAGGAAGCTGTCCAGGTCGTTGTCCTCATCGAAGATGATGGCGGCCTTGAGGGCTTTGAGGATCTTGTGCTCGAGGAAGATGGGGCCCAGGCCGGCGCAGCTTATGTCCTCGATGTTGGGGTCCAGGATGAGGGGCTGCAGGATCCCCATGTACACCTTGTCCCGCAGGAGAAGGTAGCGGATGGCCACAAACTCCTGCTCCGTGAGCTTGATCTTGCGGTTGCCCAGGAACTTGGGCATGGCGCGGCCGCCGGACTTGGCTTTGGCCCCGTTGGCGGAAGCGCCATTGCGATTGCCGGGCCCCACGGTGGCGATCCGGCTGAGCGCCTCCAGCAGGACCTCCTTCTGCTCCTCCGGAGTGGAAGGCTGGGGGAGCTTGTGCACCACATCGACCAGCCGGTCCTCCACCATCTCGAACAGGGCTCCATAATCGCCGCCGATAATGGGCTCCACGGGGATGTAGTAGTTGCGGGCGTCTTCGGGGTCGGGGTAGATGTGGGCGAAGGTGGCGTTGCCCAGGGGGTAGATGATGTTGGGCTGCTCTATGTCCCCCATCTTGCGGTCAAGCTTTTCCTGGTACTGGGGGACGCCGAACTCCTCGACGGGGACCATGTGCAGGTAGCGGAAGAGGTGGGCGTGCTCCTGGGCCTGCTCTTTGAGCTCGGGCGATATGGCAGAGCAGACGGGGCAACTGCCCTCGCTGTGGGCCTCCTGGGCCTGCTCGGTCTCCGGAAAGGGGATGCGGACATAGGGCATGGCGTGGCATCAGGCCCTGGTCTTGGAGATAGGGACGCTCTTCAGGCCCATCCCTGGCTGCACGGTGAAGCTGACAGAGTTATCCGCCGTTTTGGCCGCTCCCCGAATCTTGGTCACCTCCAGGGTGCGCACCAGCCGTTGCCCCAGGTCCTCTATGCGCAGGCGGAGGTGGGCGTCCACGATGGAGCCGGCCCTGAAGCGGAGGGTCTCGCTGATGGCGTAGGAGTGGAGGGTGACGATGATGGTCCGGCCTAGCTCGGTCAGGTCCTTGCAGTTAGCCAGGAAGGAGAGGACGTACCGCTCATCGAACTGGAAGAGGAGAGGCGTGATGGAGTCCATGATGAAGAGGTCGCGCTTGTCGGAGTCCTCGATGTGGCGGAGCAGCTTCTGCAGGATCCTGTCCGCTTTCTCGCGCTCCACCCGCAGGTTCTTCTGGTAGACGGACAGCCGGCCTAGCAGATAGTAGTCGGTGGAGGACATGCCGAGGCTGTCCATCTGGTCCAGGAATCCGCGGGAGCTGGACTCGGAGAGGAAGAGGGACGTTTTGAACCCCTCCTTGAGGGCGCCGAAGATGAACTGCTGGACCATGATGCTCTTGCCGGCGTCGGGATCCCCGTCTATCAGGGTGAGGCTGTCCGCGGGCAAGCCGCCGCCGAGCCGCTTATCGATGTCCATCACCCCCAGGGTGACGAGCCGCTGTTCTCCTCCTCCTCCTCCTCCGGCTCTTCGATCGGGGCGGGTGGCTCATCGTCTTGCAGCTGCTGTTGCAGCGTCTTCATGGCGTCCTCTTTTGGTTCCATACGTGTCGCTCCTCAGAAGTAGATGCTGTAGGTGATGCCCGCCTCCGTGGAGAGGACGAGCCAGCGGTTGGGGCCGTCCTTGGTGGCGGGACTGAGGTGGATCGTGATGGTCATCTCCTCGCCGCCATCAAAGATGCCGGGGTTGCGGTAGTCCCCGGAGATGCTGTCGACAGTCCACTGGTTGTCGCCGGGGGGGTTGCTGTCGGTGTGGGGCAGCCAGAGGACGTAGCGCTCGTCGTCGGTGCCGTCGTAGTTGATGATCAGGTCCATGTGGGATGGCTGCTGGATGGCGGTGCGGCCTCCGTTGCTCAACACCAGGGTCACGTCGGCGCCGCCGCCGGTCACGTCCGTGGACACCACTGACAGGTTGGTGCCCAGGCGCTCCTCGGAGAGGGCCTCCATATCGCGCCAGGACTGGCCCACGCTGTCGATGGAGCTGTTGGTGGCGGCGGCCAGCATGACGCCGCCGACCACGATGAGGGCGGCGATGACCAGGGCCGGGATGGCGTGCTCCATAGCTTCACCTACAGTGTGAATACCTTGCTGGCGACAATACCGTTGGGAAGGACGATGGTGCTCACGTAGTCCTTCCCCGTCTCAAGGTTATAGGTCAGATAGACGGTGATGCGAAGGGTGGCGAAAGGGGCCCACCTAGTGTCGTTCTCCAGGACGTACTGCCAGCAGTTCTCGGTGCGGGGCGGCGGTGAGGGGTTGGGGCAGGTGTCCTCCACGTCGTAGCCGATGCGTTCGAAGTCAGTCGTCTCGCCGAAGAAGACATCGATCTTCTCCAGGGCGGGGATGTTGGAGGCGCCTACGTTCTTGGCCCATATCTGGACAAAGTCGTTCCCCACGACGCCCGCCGTCTCGACGATCCTGACGTCGCTGCGCAGGCGGGTGCCCACGATGTCGCTGGCGGCGACGATGTCGCTGCTGGTGCGCTGGATGCTGGGGAGGACAGCATTGATCACCACCACCGTGGCCACGATGGCCGCGATGATGAGGAGCATGGAGGTAATGACCTTATCCATGATCTACCTCTGGGTCGGGGCGGCCCTGCGCCCCTCCTCAGGAGGAGGCCAGTTTCTCCATGTCTTGCATGATTTTGAGCCAGGGCGGATCCTTTTGCTGGGAAGAGCGGATGAGCCGCTGGAGGTGGGCCAGCGCGTAGCTGATGTTGGGAGGGATGGACCCCCAGAGGCGGTGTATGGTGATCACCCGCTCCAGGTCATGGGGTCCGATGGTAGCCATGGCCTCGGCAACCCAGGCGGCGAGGCCGCCCATAGCGCCCGTGGGCAGCAGGTAGGCGAGCTGCATGGGGGGTAACCCGGCAGCCCCAAGAGGGGCGTCCGGGAGCGCTTTGTCCTTGCCCTTGCCCTTGCGCTTGCGGGAGGCCTTGCCGTTGGGGGACAGGTCGCCGTCGCCGTCGGGCTCGGGCTCTTCGAGCTTGTCCTCCGTGTCCTCTTCGCCTGGACGACGAGGTCGAACTCCTCAAGGCGGAGCCTTGAAATAACATAGTGCCCTTGCCTTGCACAGGGCAAGGGCTTGTTGGGAGGCTATCGCTGAGAATTGCGGCGACCGGGCAAGAGCTTAGGAGGAAGGAAGCCGCTCTTGCTGGTAACGGTAGTATGCGTGATAGGCACCGGCCACAGCCGCGCACAGGGCCTTGTGGGACGGGCAGACATAGCGCTGCGTAACCTCTTCTACCGCTTCCTGAGGCCCGTCGCCCATCTTTCGACCGGTGAGCAGCTCGTCGATAAGTCTGGCCGCCAGGGGTAGAACGCCTTTCACAGAGGTGGCCAGGATGGTTCCGCTGGGTATGTCCGCCTCCAGCTCTATCGAGACTACGGAAGAGGAGTCGTGCGGTGCGAAGATCTGGGGCAGGCGAGCGTGGCCCACGAAGATAGCGGTTGTTTCGGTTCTCCCTGGCGAAGCACGGCCTTCCTGGGTGGGCACGGGAGCGTTCGTCTGCATTCG
>JAIVWR010000084.1:0-5696 GCA_048636435.1 Acidobacteriota bacterium
AGATAAGGGAGGGGCTGCCGACGCTGGCCATAGCCGACCCTTCTTTCGAATGGCAGGGCACGGACGGGGGAGACCAGTCGATAAGGGTACAGCTCATCGGCAAGTCCAGCGAGCAGCTGGCGGCCATCTCCAGGGACGTCGCGTGGACGCTCTCCAGGGTCGAGGGCCTGGTGGACGTGCGATCGGAGGCCGAAACCGGCGATGAGGAAGTGCATGTCGTAGTGGACCGCGACAGGGCACGGCAGCTCGGGTTTTCCACCCAGGAGATCGCCAACGTGGTCGCGGCGGCCATGCGCGGCATTAACTTGAGGCCCTTCCAGGGCGATTTCGGTGAGATACCGGTGCGCATAGAGTTCCAGGAGAACGACCGCCGGACGGTGGAGGACCTGAGGAACCTGCCGCTTTTCACCGGCGAGGACGAGCCCGTGTCCCTCGCCTCGGTTGCCGATTTCCAGATGCGGCGGGGCCCTCGCAACATCCGGAGGGAGAACCGGACTACATCGCTGGGCGTTACGGCCAACCTCGAGGGCATGACCATCAACGAAGCCAGGGAGAAGATCGGGCAGGTGCTGGCCAATTTCAATTTCCCTCCGGGCTACACATGGAACTACGGTGAGCGCTTCGACTTCGAGCAGGAGGCCTTCAGCACCATGCTCATAAACCTCGCCCTGGCGCTGGCTCTCATCTACTTCGTGATGGCCGCGCTCTTCGAGTCGCTCCTCTTCCCCGAGCACACCCATATCCCCACCAGCCGGCGGACCCCCTGGCCGGGTGGCGCTGAGCTGCCGCGGGAGTACTCCCACAGCCTGGACCCCTTCGTAGCCCTCAGCGCCGCCGCCACGGCTACGGAGCACCTCCTGATCGGCACGGGGGTCTGTCTGGTGATCGAGCGCGACCCCATCACGCTCGCGAAGGAGGTCGCCAGCCTGGACTTCATCTCCCGCGGACGGTTCCTGTTCGGCATCGGCGCCGGCTGGAACCTGGAAGAGATGGAGAACCACGGCACCAACCCGCCCCAGCGCTGGAAGCTGATGCGGGAACAGATCCTGGCCATGAAGGCCATCTGGACCCAGGACGAGGCCGAGTTCCACGGCCGGTTCGTCAACTTCGACCCCATCTGGTCATGGCCGAAGCCCGCCCAGAAGCCTCACCCGCCGGTCCTCGTGGGCGGCGACGGGCCCCACGCCCTTCAGCGGGTGGTGGAGTACGGCGACGGCTGGATGCCCATCACCGTGGTCCTCCAGAAGCCCCTGTCCGACTGCATCGCCGAGCTCAACCGCCTGGCCGCCGAGGCTGGCCGCGGGCCCATCCCGGTCTCCGTCTTCGGCGCGGCGTCCCGGCCCGAGGTCATCCAGCACTACGCCGAGCTGGGGGTGGAGCGTTGCGTCTTCTGGCTCCCGCCCGCGCCGGCAGACAAGGTTCTCCCCCTCCTGGATAGCTATGCAGAGATGGCGAAAAGCTTCGCCTGAGCCCACCGGCGGGTACGTGGCCCGGGGACGATCGGCCTGACGAAGAAAAAGGGAGGTTCGCGATGACAGCAGACGATATCAAACAGCAGCTCCAGTTGCCCAGCGTGGGCCAAATCGGCGTGGTGGTGGAAGACGTCGACCGCGCCATAGCCTTCTACGAGTCCACCTTCGGGATCGGTCCGTGGGATATAAGGGAGGTGGGAGCGCCCAATGTCTGGGACCGCGGCGAGGAGAAGTATATCAAGGCCCGGTTAGCCTTTGCCACCGTCGGCCAGATCGAGATCGAACTGATCCAGATCCTCGAAGGCGACAGCCTGCACCTTGCGTTCCTGCGTGAGCACGGGGAGGGACTCCACCACCTGGGCTTCTTTGTCAAGGATTTCGCAGCCAAGCTGGAGCAGGCCGAAGCCATGGGGTTGAAGGTGCTTCAAAAGGACCCGTTTGGCCAGGCCTACGCCTACCTGGATACCCGCCAGCCTGGCGGAATCATTTTCGAGCTGATCGCTCCCTTGGGCGACCAGAACATCTCCATGCTCAGGGGAATGATGCCGGGCTAGCAACGAGCCTACGTGCATGTCCTGGCCGGTAGCCTGTCGGCGATACCTGATCCTTGTCTGTGCTAGTCTGTGGCTGCCATGACGACTGACGACCCCCTCCTCCGCTGGCGCGACGAGTTCCCCATCCTCCAGCGCTGCACCTACCTCGTCTCCAACTCCCTGGGCGCTATGCCCCGCGCCGCCTACGATGCCCTCCGGCAGTACGCCGACGAATGGGCCGCCGAGGGCGTCACCGCCTGGCACCACTGGCTGCCAGAGGTGGGTCGCTTCGGCGATGAGATCGGCCGCCTCTTCGGCGCGCCCCCCGGCAGCGTCACCCTCCACCAGAACGTCTCCATCCTCCAGGCCATACTCGCGTCCACTCTCGACTTCCCGCCCCAACGCCCCGAGGTCCTCCTCTGCCAGCACGACTTCCCTACCATCCACTACTTCTGGCTCGAACAGGCCCGCCGCGGGGCCCAGCCCGTCGTCATTCGCGGCGGCGACCCCATCCACCCGCCCGTCGAACAGCTCATCGACCGCATCTCCCCTCGTACCCGCGTCGTGACCCTGTCCCACGTCTTCTACGGCAGCTCCTACCGCATCCCCCTGGAGCCTCTCGTCCGCCGCGCTCACGAGTGCGGCGCCCTTGTCTTCCTGGACGCCTTCCACTCCGTCGGCGTCCTCCCCTTCGACGTCCGCGAAGCCGATGTGGATGTCCTCTTCGGCGGCTGCCTCAAGTGGCTCTGCGGCGGTCCCGGCGCTGCCTTCGTCTACGTCAAACCCTCCCTCATCCCACAGCTCCGGCCCGCCGACACCGGTTGGCTCTCCCACCGCGACCCCTTCGCCTTCGCCGACGGCCCCATCGACCTGGCCGACGATGCCTATCGCTTCCTGGGCGGCACTCCCTCCATCCCCGCCATCTACGCCGCCCGCGAGGGCGTCCGCATTATCGGTCAGGTGGGCGCCGATGCCGTCCGCCAGAAGTCCCGCCGCCAGACCTCCCTCCTGATCGCCCTCGCCCTGGAGGCCGGCCTCACCGTCAACACCCCCCGCGATCCCGAACAGCGCGGCGGCACCGTGGCCGTGGACTGCCCCGACGCCTCGGCCATTTCAGAGGCCCTTATCCAGCGCGGCTTCCTCGTCGACTACCGCCCCGGCATCGGCATCCGCATCGCCCCCCACTTCTACAACAGCGACGCCGAATGCGAGGCCGTGATCCGTGAGATCGCCTCCCTGCGCGACAAGGGCGTCTAGCCGCTCAGTGGGAAGCGCCGGTCCTTTAGCTACCTGCCGGAACGGTGCGCAGGCAGCCCTCCTGCTGGCCAACGCCGACGCTGGTTTGTGATCCAGCGCGTCAAATCAGGGCGGCACAGTCCGAAATGGGGGATCGACAGATCCCAATCGGCTCCCGTGGTGGTAGACTGGTGGCCGTGGACCGGCCTGATTTGCCCCGGATTCGAGCGGCGGCTGAGAGGCTGCGACCCCTCATCCACCGAACCCCAATCGTTACTTCGCGACTGCTGGATGAGGCGGCGGGCCGACGCGTGTTCCTGAAGGCGGAGTGCCTACAGAAAGGCGGATCGTTCAAGATCCGCGGCGCCGCGACGGCGCTCCAGGCACTTGGTGCGGAGGCCCGCAGAGCCGGCGTCGTTGCGCATTCCAGCGGGAACCATGCTCAAGCCGTGGCCCTCGCGGCGAGGCAGTTTGGAGTAGATGCGGTGATTGTGATGCCTGAGGATGCCAACCACCTGAAAGTCGCCGCTACAACTGCCTACGGTGCCACCGTAGTACAAGCCGGCGTCACGGCGGCGAATCGGGCCGAACGCGCCGACGAGTATGTCAGGGAGGGCCGATATCTCATTCATCCTTTCGATGACTGGTCGGTGATCACGGGGCAGGGAACTCTAGGACTGGAGATCGGCGAAGACGCGCCAGAAGATATCGAGATGGTGCTCTTCCCTATCGGTGGAGGGGGCCTAGTCTCAGGCAGCACCATTGCGCTGCGCGCCCTGCGCCCGGGCGTTCGCATCATCGGGGTGGAGCCGGCCGCCTGTGCGGCGGCCAAAGCTTCCCGGGAGGCTGGAAGGCGGATCAGCCTGCCCCCCGCGGAGACAGTCGCGGACGGAGCCAGGGTGAGCGTGGGAGAGAAAGCGTGGTCGGTTATCTCCGAACTCGTCGACGATATCGTTTCTGTCGAGGACGAGGAGATAATGGAGGCAGTGCACTTCATCCTCACCCGGAGCAAGCTGGTGGTAGAACCGACGGGTGCCATGACCGTGGCGGCGCTGTTATCGCGTCGTTTTCCGGGTGGGGCAGCAGTGGCAGTCCTCTCTGGTGGAAACCTCGATCCAGAGATGCTGGCGCAGCATCGGAGGGGGAAATCGACCCGGGGTAAGACTGCTAGTACAACAGTCGGTCCACGTACTCAGGGACGCGCACTCCCTCGTCCGGGCGGTCGTAGCGAGGATACCAGGGCTTGATATCGAGGACTGGGCTGCCGTCGATGGCGTCCAGGCCACTCACTGTGAGCGTCGCGCCCTCTCGGGAGACCAGCCGCACCGTGCTCAACCCGACCGGGTTGGGGCGGTCTGGTCAACGGGAAGCGAGGATACCCACGACGGGCACGTCTTGCCGCCCCTGAGGACGGCGTTGCGGGGTGTAGGCCTTGATCTCGCCTAACCAGTAGACGACCACCAAGTGCGAGAACTCATCGATCCCGTGCAGCAGCGGCTCGAATTGCGGCTCAAGGACTAGCTCACTCTCAACGTCTGTGAAGCCGCCTGTCTGCTCGTGCTGTACGGGCGAGCGTACGTAGCCGATGGGGCGAATCTTGATGTTGCCTTCTTCGTCTCTGGGATAGATCGGGTGCAACTTTCTCCCTCCTGCAGTGCCTCAAGGCATGATGTAGCGCGCCAGCGCTCGGCTATTCCTCCCGCCACCGCACCTCGTACAGCCGCACCGGGTCCTCGAACCCCCGCAGGGCCACGTCGCCTCGGTCCGCGAGCAGTGCCGCCAGACGGCTCGGATTGTCAATCAGGACGTCGTGGCCATCGCGCTCAGCTGCGCACGCCCGTCTTGGGGACAGCGAAAACAATCCTTCAGGTGGCCATCAAGAGGTGCCTATGCAGCTTCCGGAAGTTGTTCACGAGCCAAGGGCCCTGCCACGTGCTGCGCCCTTGGCGAAGGTGATCCTGTCCACAATCGCCTGGCACTCACCCTCCACTCGCTGCCCCCTGGTCACCCTCACGCCGTTCCTGTCGGTGTACTCGGGGTAGATGTAGAACCTGGCGCAGGTTGCCTGCCACTGCGGGAAGTAGCGCATCCAGAACGAGCCGTTGTAGGTCAGCGGGTGGAAGTCGTCCACGGGATGGGGGGCGCCGTCCGGCACCCGGCCGTGGCCGGCCTCAGACTGCCAGCGCCCGCCGGGGCTGCTGCCGCGATGATATGAGGACCAGGTCTCCGCCTTGCCGTCCATCCTCCACCACTTCTCGCCGCCCAGGTCCACCTCGGCGGCCGTCATATCGCTGATGAGGCGCACGAAGCGGCCGTCAGGGAACCGGTTGGGGCAGGCCGCGCCCCCCAGGACGAGCCGCTGATCGGCCTCCAGGACGTCCAGCGCCTCCTGCTGGACCGGCTGCCCCTCGTCGTCGAAGCCGAAGTGCTGTCTCCGTTCGTTGTCAAACACCAC
>JAIVWR010000085.1:0-5682 GCA_048636435.1 Acidobacteriota bacterium
CCGTAGCTGGTATGTTATCCTGGCCGTAGCATCCCTGTCCGGCGGAGACAGGCGGAGGGAGGGGGCGGAAGATGTATGACCCCACCAAGTTGAAAGCACTGTCGCAGCGGCGGGCGGCCTGGGAGAAGCGAATCGAGGACGGCGACCGGGAACGCCAGCAGCGGTTCACCACCACCTCCGGACGGCCTATCCAGCGGCTGTACGACCCCACCGACATCGCCGCAACCGACTATGAACGAGACGTCGGCTGGCCTGGCGAGTACCCCTTCACCCGCGGCGTCCACCCGACCGGCTACCGCGGCCGCCTGTGGACGATGCGCATGTTCGCCGGCTTCGGCAGCGTCGAGGAGACCAACGCTCGCCTCAAGTACCTGCTGGAGCAAGGCCAGACCGGCCTTTCCATAGCCTTGGACCTGCCCACCCTCATGGGTTACGACACCGACGCCCCCGAGGCCGCCGGCGAGTTCGGTAAGTGCGGCGTCTGTGTATCCTCTCTGGCCGACATGGAGATCCTCCTGGATGGCCTGCCACTGGACGAGATAACCACCTCCATGACCATCAATTCCCCCGCCGCCGTCATCTGGGCCATGTACATCGCCGCCGCCGAAAAGCGGGGCACGCCGCGGCAGCGACTGGGAGGAACTATCCAGAACGATATCCTCAAGGAGTTCATCGCCCAGAAGGAGTTCATCTTCCCGCCCGGCCCCTCTATGCGCCTGGTAACCGACACCATCGAGTTCGGCACCCGCGAGCTGCCCCTCTGGAACACCATCAGCATCTCCGGCTATCACATCCGCGAGGCTGGCTCCACCGCCGTCCAGGAGCTGGCCTTCACCCTGGCCGACGGCCTGGAGTACGCGCGCTGGGCACTGGAGCGCGGCCTGGACATCGACGAGTTCGCCCCCAGGCTCTCCTTCTTCTTCAACTGCCACAACGACTTCTTCGAGGAGGTGGCCAAGTTCCGCGCCGCCCGCCGCATCTGGGCCCGCGAGATGAAGGAGCGCTTCGGCGCCCGTAACCCTCGCTCCTGGTGGATGCGCTTCCACACCCAGACGGCCGGCTGCTCCCTCACCGCCCAGCAGCCGGAGCTGAACCTCGTGCGCACCGCCCTCCAGGCCCTGGCGGCCGTCATGGGGGGCACCCAGTCTCTGCACACCAACTCTTGGGACGAGGCCCTCGCCCTGCCCAGCGAGAAGGCGGCCCGCCTGGCCCTGCGCACCCAGCAGGTCATTGCCCACGAGTCGGGCGCGGCCAACACCATCGACCCTCTCGGGGGCAGCTTCTTCGTAGAGTCCCTCACCAATCAGATGGAGGAGGAGTGCTACAGCTACTTCCGTCAGATCGAGGACCTGGGCGGCGTCATACCCGCCATCGAAGCAGCCTTCTTCCAGCGGGAGATCGCCGAAGCCTCCTACCGCTACCAGCGGGAGATCGAGACCGGGGAGCGGATCAGCGTGGGCGTCAACGAGTACGTTATGGATGAGCCCGTCGAGATCCCCATCCTGGAGATGGACCCTGATGGCGAGCAGCGGGAGCGCCAGCGCCTGGCCCGCCTCCGGCGGGAGCGCGACAGCGGGCTGGCCAGCCAGTCCCTCAACGCACTGCGAGAGGCCTGCCAGGGCTCCGAGAACCTCATGCCCCGCATCCTCGACGCTGTCAACGCCTACTGCACCCTGGGCGAGATCTGCGATGTCATGCGCGAGGTCTTTGGGGAATATCAAGAGGGACCGGTGATCTAGTCTCCGCCGGTTCTTTTCACGCCGAAGGAAGGGCTGGCACAGCAAGCTTTCGCACGCTACCCCGATGAGTGCAGACACTGGTCCAGCAAATCTGAGCCCACCCAACTATGAGTTCCCCCGCCTGCCACTTGCCCGCTTTGGCCTGGACTTTCTCCTGGGGCGGCCACGCTCCTTCCTGAAGGACAGCCGGAGGGTGATGGCAGCCAACCCCTACCACCGGCAGGTGCGGGGGCTGGAGAACGTGCCCTCTGAGGGCTCCTTCGTTCTGGTGACCAATCACTATGCCCGCCGCGGCCTACGGGTCTACCACCTTGCCATGTTCATCACGACCGTGATCGCCGAGCGGAGGCCCCTTTCCCCCGACATCTGCTGGGTAATTACCAGCGAGTGGTATGGATACCATGTCGGCCCTATTCCTATCCCGGTCTGGCTCATCCGCTGGGTATTCAGACGGGTCGGCAAGGTGTACGGACTGGTGATTATGCCCCGCCAGGCTTCTCGGGCCGTGGGGCGGGCTGCTGTTCTGCGGCGCATCGCCAGGATCGCCCAGAGAGAGCCCGTCGTCCTCATGCCCGAGGCGGGTGGCTCGGGCATCCTCCGAGAGCCTCTGGAGGGCAGCGGGCTGTTCCTGCAGGCCCTGAGCGAACGCGGCCTGCCGCTGGTG
Organism: Acidobacteriota bacterium; assembly: GCA_048636435.1. Classification (GTDB taxonomy): domain Bacteria; phylum Chloroflexota; class Dehalococcoidia; order SM23-28-2; family SM23-28-2; genus SM23-28-2. The sequence continues at coordinate 2,404 of JAIVWR010000085.1, forward strand.
CCGGCGGGCGTGTGGGAAGAAGACGACACGCTGATGGTCAGCTTCGGCGAGCCCTTCGCCCTCTCCGTAGCCAAGGAGGGCTCGCGCCAGGAACAGGACCGGCGGGCGCGGGAGCAGGTGATGGTTGGCGTGGGCCGCCTCCTGCCGCCGGCCTACTGGGGATACTACAGCGAGGCCATCCAGCGCTCCCTTAGCGAGGGCTGACCTTCCCTTAGCGTTCGGTTGACCCTATCTTCAACCTTCCCTATCATGGGCACCGCTTGCATCTCGCAGAACCCAAGGAAGGCATGAACTCCCATGAGCACCGTCGAAATCATCGATAGGGCCAAGAGCGAGGGGCGCACCATCCTCACCGAGGTGGAATCGAAGCAGGTCCTGGGCGAGGCCGGCATCCCCATCGCTCGCGCCGAACTGGCGCCCACCCGCGAGGAGGCGGTGACCGCCGCCCGCCAGATAGGCCTGCCCGTCGTTCTGAAGATCGTCTCGCCCGAGATCAGCCACAAGAGCGACGTGGGCGGCGTGAAGCTCAACCTCGGCTCGGAGGAGGAAGTGGCAGCGGCCTTCGACGAGATCGTTGCGGCCGCCCGCCGCGCCGAGCCGGAAGCCACCGTCCTGGGCGTATCGGTGCAGAAGATGGCCCGGCCCGGCGTCGAGGTGATCATGGGCATGACCATGGACCCCCAGTTCGGGCCCGTGCTCATGTTCGGCCTGGGGGGTGTCTTCGTGGAGGTGCTGAAGGACGTCGCCTTCCGCATCGTCCCCCTGGAGCCGCGAGACGCCCGCCAGATGATCCGCGACATCCAGGGCTTCGCCGTGCTCGAGGGGTTCCGGGGACAGGAGCCCGCCGACCTCGCCGCCCTGGAGGACATGCTGATGCGCCTCTCGGCCTTCGTGGAGGAGCACCCCGAGATCCAGGAGCTGGACCTGAACCCCATCTTCGCCTACAAGGACGGCGCCCTGGCCGTGGACGCCCGCATCGTGCTGTCCTGAGGCAGCGAATGTCCCCCCACACCACCACCCGCTCCTGCCAGACTGCCCAGAGGGAGGCACCCGCTTGAAGGACCTGAACCAGAAGCTGGAGCGAGCGTTCAATCCCCGCACGGTCGCCGTGGTCGGCGACAAGCGGGCCATGGGCTACCTCTGGCTGAACGCCCTGAAAGTCTTCGTCGGCAAGGTCTACTCCGTCCAGATCAGCGAGGACGAGATCCCCGGCATCGAGGCCCTGGGCATCCCCAACTACAAGAGCCTTCTCGACATCCCCGGCGAGGTCGACTACGTGGTCTGCGCCGTCGGGCGGGCGATCAGCCCCCGCATCGTGGCCGATTGCATCCGCAAGGGGGTGACCGCCGTCACCCTGTTTACATCCGGCTTCGCTGAGACGGAGAAGGAGGAAGGCGTCCGTCTTCAGCGGGAGCTGGGCGACATGGCTCGCAAGGCCGGGCTCCTCCTCATCGGGCCCAACTGCATGGGCATCTACAACCCCAGCTTGGGCGTGCGCCAGAGCTCGGAGCAGCCCTGGGGCGAAGCGGGCAACGTGGGCCTCATCTCCCAGAGCGGCACCCACTGCATCAACTTCAGCCACCTGGCCTACGTCCACGGCGTCAGGTGCAGCAAGGCGGTCAGCTACGGCAACGCCGAGGTGCTGGACGTGGACGACTACTTGGACTACATGACCCAGGACCCCCAGACCGAGGTCATCGGCATGTACATAGAGGGCCCCCGCGATGGCCGCCGCTTCTTCGATGCGCTGCGAAGGGCCACTCGCCTGAAGCCGGTGGTGGTCTGGAAGGGCGGCCAGACGGAGGCCGGCGCCCGCGCCATCTACTCCCATACCGCCGCCCTCGCCACGGGGGAGGCCCTCTGGAACGCCGCCATGCGCCAGGCGGGGGCCATCACCGCCGACAGCCTGGAGGAGATCGTCGACGTGGTGAAGGCCCTCCTCTACATCAAGCCTGGCACCGGCCGGCGAGTGGGCCTGGTGGCCATGACCGGCGGCCAGTCGGTAGTCATCGCCGATGCCTTCGGCCGGGCCAACCTGGAGGTGCCCCTCCTCACGCCCGCCTCCTACGAGAAGCTGGCCTCCTTCTTCAACATCATCGGCGGCAGCTACCGCAACCCTCTCGACGCCGGCGGCACCGCGCTCATGGGCTTCCACCCGGACAACCTGCAGCGCATGCTGGACATCCTGGCGGAGGACGCCAACGTCGACGCCGTCGCCCTGGAGTCGGCGGCCCCCTTCCTGAAGAGCCGCAGGCTTATGACCCGCACCTTGCTGGACAACCTGCTGAATTTCGTGTCGGAGTACAAGGAGCGCTGCCAGAAGCCATTTCTCATGATCCTCCAGCCGGGGCACCTGGAGGGAGAGATGGTGAAGACACGCGCCAAGTTCCTGGAGCGCGGCATCGCCACCTTCGGCGGCTTCCAGCAGGGGGCCAACGCCCTCAGCAAGGTGATAGGCTACCACCGCTTCCGCGCCGGCCTGGACTAGCCCCGCAATCGCCGAATAGGGGCGAGCATTTCGCCGCCAACAAGTTATCATTAGGTGCCTTCGATCCCGCTCTATCTGGCGCTACCTTGCACGGTTTCGCTCTATCTGAGCTTAACTTGCAATATCCCTAGCAATCGATATAATAATTCACGCTTTCTTCACGTCCGTGCTTACGTCCTGAAGGACGGTTGGTGCCCAATGCTTAGTCTTAGATCAGCGCGAAGCCGAGCCATCGCGGCAGGAGCACTGGGTCTCTTCGTCCTGGCTGGCGTCGCCACGACAGCCGCAGTAGGCGTTACGCTCTGGCTCGCCATCGGGTTCGGCGCTGCCGCCTTCCTGGTTGCCGTTGGTGCGGTAGCAATGGTCATCGTGTCGGTGGTGCGGCCGCTGGCGGCGCTGCGGGCCAGCGCCAGGGCCATCACCGCCGGCGACCCGGACTACGACACCTCGCTGGCCCTCCTGACGGGGCTGCCGGGCGCCGGCGCCGACATCATCTACGGTGACGCCGAAAACGACTTCATCTCAGTCTTGCCCCCCAACCCCGGCGACGACATCATCAGCACGCTGCTGCAGGCCGAGGTGGAGGGGAACCGGCTCACCGACGACGAGTTCAACCTGTTCTTCCAGCTGTTGGCGGTGGCGGGCAACGAGACGACGCGCACGGTCACCACCAATGGCATGCTCGACCTGATTCGCCACCCGGAACAGCGGATCCTGGTGGATCTCGAGTGCGAGCGCCTGTTCCGCTGCCGTTTCCAATCGCGCGCCGAGCATGAAGAACGTCGCCGGCA
>JAIVWR010000086.1:0-5642 GCA_048636435.1 Acidobacteriota bacterium
GGCCGTCGAGGCTTTCCGCCGCTGTCGCGTCATCTGCTTCGATTCCCCCTTGCATTCCTGCTCCAGCCCATAGGCTATAATGATGGCGCCTGCCTGTCGGCGAGCAGGGTTTCCATTCCGACAGGCCTCAGCAGCCTGGGAGCTTGCCATGAGAGTGCGCCGTCTCCAGCTAGCCGATTATCGCAACTTCCCCCGGCTGGACTTCTCTCTCCCCAGCGGGCCGGTGGTCATTGTGGGAGGCAACGCCCAGGGCAAGAGCAATCTTCTGGAGGCGATCTATCTCCTTTCGACGATGCGCTCGTCCCGGGCCGACAGCGATGGCGAGCTGATCCGGCGGCAGGCCGTGCAGATAGCGGGGACGCCGCCCCTGGCCCGCCTGGTGGCGGAAGTGGAGGGCCATAGTGGGTCTCTGCGGCTGGAGATGGTTATCGTCGCCCGCGGCGGAGACCTGGGCTCGCCTGCCACCCGGCCGGCCGGCGTCCCCCGCGCCAACAAGGTGGTGCGGGTGAACGGCGTCGCCAGGCGCCTGGCCGACGCCGTGGGTCAACTGAACGCGGTGCTGTTCACCGCCCACGACATGGAGGTGATTGACGGCCCACCGTCGCTGCGCCGCCGCTATCTGGACATCAGCATCTCCCAGGTGGATAGGGGCTATCTTCGGGCCCTTCAGCGCTACGCCAAGGTGGTCCTCCAGCGCAACCATCTCCTGAAGCGAGTCCAGGAGGGCAGCGCCCGCAGGGAGGAGCTGGCCTTCTGGAGCCAGGAGCTAGTGCGGGAGGGCAGCTACATCATCCGGGCGCGGGCCCAGACGGTGGCTGCGCTGGGGCCGCTGGCCGCGGCTGCCCACGCCGCCCTCACCGAGGGCCAGGAGGAGCTGGTGCTGGTCTACCAGCCCCAGTTGGGGGGAGCGGTCGATGGGCTCCAGGCCGCCTCCCTCAGCGAGGGCGAGCTGGCTGCAGCCTTCGCTCAGGTCATAGCTCGCTGGGGCGAGCGGGAGATAGGGGCCGGGGTTTCCCTTCTGGGCCCTCACCGTGACGATCTGCTGTTCGACCTCAACGGCATCTCGGCGGCTACCTTCGCCTCGCGGGCCCAGCAGCGCACCATCGCTCTAGCCCTGCGCCTGGCCGAGGCTCGCTACCTCCTGGAACGACGGGGCGAGTCGCCTGTGCTCCTTTTGGACGACGTCCTCTCGGAGCTGGACGGCCAGCGCCGGGCGGCGGTGCTGGCTGCCATCGCCGACTACGAGCAGGTGCTGGTTACGGCCACGGACCTGGATCGCTTCTTGCCGGACTTCCTGAAGGACGCGACCCTATTGCAGGTGGCTGGAGGCTCGCTGGAAGCTAAGGCTGGGGCTTTCGGCGTCGAAACAGGGGAAGGCTCTTCCGGGGCACCATCACCGTGAGGGCCGCTGGCACAACCTCAAAGACGGTGGGATAGCCAGCGTAGAAGTCGCCGTCGAGCTGCACTGGCAGAGGCGTCTCGCTGTGCACCTCCAGTCGACGCACCCGCCGGTAGAGGACAGGGCTTGCCCTCAGGTGCGCCTGGGCTGCTACCCGCAGGGTGTGGAAGATGATGTCCAGGGTGTGGCGCCCCTGAAAGATGCACACGTCGAGAAGGCCGTCGTCGGCGTAGGCGCGGGGGGTCACCTGGGTGATGCCGGCGTAGTGGCGGGTATTGCCCACCACCATCATCAGAAGCCTGGTCTCCAGTGGCTCACCGTCGACGATCAGCCTGACCCGCTGCCCCCGATATCGCAGGGACTGGCCGGCGGCCATGATGGCGTAGGTGGTAGCGCCCAGGTATCGCTTGACGTTCAGAGGCAGGGAGGCGGCGATGCAACCGTCCAGGCCCAGGCCGGCCATCAGAAAGAAGTAGCGCCCTCCCTCCCCTGGCGGCGCGCTGGCCCGACCGAGGTCCATCCGTCGCGCCTGCCCGCCTACCGCCACCTCCAGGGCAGCGATGGGCTGGCGAGGGATGCCCACCTCCTTGGCCCAGACGTTGGCTGTGCCCGCCGGAATGACCGCCAGGGCCGTTTCGCTGCCGGCCAGGCCGTTCACCGCCTCGCTGAGGGTGCCGTCGCCGCCGCAGACCACCACAAGCGAGCGTCCCTGCTGGACGGCGCGAGCAGCCATAGCTGTGGCGTCGCCCGACGAGCGGGTGAAGGCCCAGTCCGCCTGCCAGCCCTGGCTGTGCAGCCAGGAGGCAGCCTCTCGCAGGTGGCGGCGGGAGGGCAGATTGGGGGCGACGGGATTAACGATTACCGTGGCCGACTGCATGAGCGGTTCGCTCCAGGGCCATGCTAGCGCCCCGCCGGGCAGGGGGCAAGGGGCGTTGTGGCGTGGTGGCGGCTAGGCTCTCTCCGGGGTCGCTTCCTCTGCCCACTCGGCGGGCAGCCCCGGGCCACCGATGGCCTCCAGGCAGGCCTCACTCCCCAGCACCATCAGGCGGTCGCCCAGCTCCAGGACCGTTGTCGGGCGCGGCCCCACCTGGATGGCGCCCGTGGGCTTCTGAAGGCCAAGAATGGTGGCGCCGGGATAGCTGCGGAAGCACTCCTCGATGGTGTGGCCGGCAAGATTCGACTCCGCGGTCACCTCCAGTTCGGCCAGGATCTCCTCGCCGTGGCCGCCGGTGGCCAGGGTGTCGATGAAGTCGACCACGAGCGGCTGGAGGGCCGAAAGGGCCATGCGCCGCCCGCCGATGCTGTAGGGAGAGATGATCCGGTCGGCGCCCGCCCGCTCCATGCGCGTCATGCTCACCGGCTGGCCCACGCGGGCGATGACGAACAGGCGGGGGTTGAGGGCCTTGGCGGTGAGGACGATGTAGGTGTTGCCGGAGTCGGAGTCGGCGGCGGCCAGCAGGCAGCGGGCGCGCTGGATGCCGGCTTCGAGGAGGGCAGCGTCGGAGGTGGCGTCGCCTTCCAGCAGCAGGTAGTCCCGCTTGCGGGCTCGCTCCAAGGCCTCGGGGTTGGACTCGACGATGACGAAAGGCGTGCCCCGAGCCTTGAACTCACGGGCGATCTCCTCGCCCACGCGGCCGAAGCCGCACAGGATGTAATGGTCGCGCAAAGTCTCGATCTTTCCCTTCATTCTGCGCACCCCCAGCAAACTCTCCAACTCGCCTTCCACGGCTACCTGCATCACCGCCGTCAGGATGTACAAGATAATCAGGATCCCCAGGATGATGATAACGATCGTGAAAACGCGTGCTGCATCCCCTAGGGGGTTGATCTCGCCGAAGCCCGCCGTCGTTACGGCCGTGATCGTCTGGTAGACGGCGTCGAGGAAGCTGAAGCCCTCAATCGTCATGTAGCCGGCAGTGCCCACCGCCCATAGAATGAGGAATGCGGTGCCGCCAAGGGCTAACCTGTGCCAGGGAGTGAGCGGTCTCATGGCTATAGGTAACCTTTGGTCACTGACTCACGCTTCTCAGGCGCCGCTGATCCGTTTGCGCTTCTGCGCCACATAGTCCACCACAACGTATTGGCCCAGCCTATCGGGCGTAGTGTAGAACACTCGCCCCTCGTTTATCCTGGCGATCTTATTGACGAACTCCTTGAGGTAATAGTTACGGTCGAGCATGAAAGTGTTGATGATGATCCCCTTGCGAGTGGCGCGGCGCACCTCCCTGAGGGTCTCGCGGATGGTGATGGGGCTGGGCGGGTAGGCAAAGTAGGAGCGGCCGTGCTCCAGGTGAGCGGTGGGCTCGCCATCCGAGATCATGATCACCTGGCGGGTGCCTACCTTGTGCCTGGCCAGGAGTCGCTGGGCCAGCATGAGGGCGTGGTGCATGTTGGTGCCCAGCACCGACTCGTCCCAGCGAAGGTAGGGAAGCTGCTCGGCGGTCAACTCGCGGGCGTAGGCGGAGAAGCCCAGGATGTAGAGGGTGTCGCGGGGGAACTGGCTGCGAATGAGGTTGTTCAGGGCCAGAGCCACCTTCTTGGCGGCCTGAAAGCTGCCCCGCACGGCCATCGACCAGGAGAGGTCGAGCATCATCACCGTGGCCGTCTGGGTGAGCTGCTCCGAGCGGTAGACCTCGAAGTCGTCCTTGTCCAGGCGCAGGGGCAGGTGAGGCCCCTGGCGGAAGACGGCGTTCATCATGGTCTGGCCCAGGTGGAGGTCGAAGTGGTCGCCGAACTCGTACCGCTTGGTCTCGTCCGTGCGCTCACCGCCCGAGCCGCGCTCACGCAAGGGATGCTTGCCGTGGTCACCTTTCTTGAGCTGGACGTAGATCTCGCCCAGGGCCTTCTGGCCGATCTTGCGGATGGCGCGAGGGGTGAGCTCCCAGGCTGCCTCCTTGCGGCGGATGTAGCCCGCCTCCTCCAGCACCTCCAGGAATTGCTTAAGCTGGCGGAAGGTCTCGTGGGCCTCCTCGCCCAGGAGTTCGCGTAGCTTGTCTTCGTCGATGTCGTCAAGGTTGCCGCCGTACTGGATGCGCTCCAGCTGCCTCTCCAGCTCGTCCAGCCCCTCGAGGCGGTCCATGAGGCGCAGGGCCTCGAGGAGGTCCAGTTCCTCATCGCCACGGAAGGGGTAGCGGTTGCCCAGGTCGTGCATGGGGTAGAGGATATCCAGATTGACGGCCAGCTCGTGCAGGTCGTGCTGAAGCTCAGGGTCGCCGATCTTTTCCATCAGCAGGTCCTGAAGCTGGCGGCGCATGTCGGCGGGCAGGCTGTCCAGGAGGCTCTGCATGACGGAGATCTGGCGCTGCATCTGGCCGACTAGTTCGTCCAGGCTCTCAGGCCCCGACTTGTCGGGGAACATATCGCCGTATTTCTGCATGAACTGCTGGAGGTCGGGCTGGCCGCCGGCCATCTTCTCCGAGAGCATCTGGTTCAGCTCACGCAGCATCTCCTTGAGGCGCTGCATCTCCTGGGGGGTCAGGCCGGCGATCTGGCCGGATAGGTCCTTGAAGAAGGAGTCCATCATCGCCTGCTTGAGCATCTGCATGAGCTCCTGGAACTTGCGGCCAGCCTCGGGGTCCATGAACTCGTAGTTCTGCAGCTCCTTCACCTGGCCGCCCACGTCCTCGGGCAGGTTCTCCAGAAAGTCCTTCCTCTTCTGGGCGATGTCCTTGAGCATCTGAGCGAACTGGCGATCCGGTTGACCCTGTTCGACGCCGGCGTCCTTCAGCGCGTCCTTGAAGGCTCGAAGGGGGCTCTCCCGCCCCTCAAGCTGGCGGATGGCCTCGTCCAGCCGCCGCTCGACGGTCTCCTTCTCCAGCGGCACGATCTCTTGCAGGCGCTTCTGGATGTCGTCGAACGCTGAGGTTAGATTGTAGTGGTCGAGCATCTGGCGGCGCTGCTGGCGAAGCTGCTGCAGGAGTTGACGCAGGCCCTGGAGGCGCTGGCCCAGGGGGTCGCGCATGCCCCGCTGCAGCAGGCTGCGCAGGGCGTGCTGAAGGTCACCGAAGTTCAGCAGGTCGTCGGTGATGCTGGCCAGGACGTCGTCGGGGTCAAGGGGCGGCACGTCCTGGCTGCCGTCCCACTCTGAGTAGCGGTAGGCGTACATCTCTAGCAGGCCTGTAGCTGCAGACCTTCAGGTCTGCTCCTTTGGGATGCCTTGAGGCAGGGCTGAAGCTGTAGACCTTCAGGTCTGCTCCTTTGGGATGCCTTGAGGCAGGGCTGAAGCCCTGCAGCTACTTCTTCT
>JAIVWR010000087.1:0-5617 GCA_048636435.1 Acidobacteriota bacterium
AACATGACCCCCGGCTTCGAGATGCGCGAGGCCGCCCTCGCCAAGCTTCCCCCTGACCTGTCGCCAGGCCAGCGCACCGATGCCGAGGAGCGCATCCGTCTCGACCTGATCGGCCGCTTGCAGAGGCGTAACGCCTGGACCTGCGCCGTGGCCCGTGAGAACCCCGCCCTCGTGCCCTACATCAGCCTCGACCCCAGCATGGACGGCGTTACCATGGTTCGGGAGATAAACGATCGGGTCAAGGAGGGAGCCAAGGGCATCAAGCTCCATCCGGTCAACCAGCGCTTCTTCCCCAACGACGGCCGCCTCTACCCCGGCTATCAGAAGATCGAGGAACTGGGCCTGCCTATCATCAGCCACGCGGGCACCGCCGCCCTGATCGGCGACCCCGAGCAACACGCCCGGCCCGCCAACTTCGTCGATGTCCTGCGCAACTTCCCCGGCCTCACCGTTGTCCTCGCCCACATGGCCCACGGCTATCTGGACGAGGCGGTGGAGGTCATGCAGACCTATCCCAACGTCTACCTCGACTCCAGTGCTGTCATCGAGGGGACAATGCCCTCCCACATGCTGTCCGACGAGGAGGCCGTGGCGATGCTCCGCCGCGTCGGCTGCGACCGCGTCCTCTTCGGCTCCGACTGGCCCTGGTTCCACCCCATCAAGGACGCCCAGCGCATCGATAGCCTCCCCCTCACCGCTGAGGAGAAACGCCTCATCTTCTGCGAGAACGCCCAGCGCGTCCTCAACCTCTAGCGCCCTGCGCTGGCCGAACCGTTGACATAGAGGCCTTCGTGGGCGATAATTCCCGCGCCGATGGGGTGGCCCCCGCTGCCCTGCCGTAGCAAGAAAGGAGGAGCAACATGCCGTTCTTCTTCAGCGTCGTCCCCGAGTATCGTCGCTTGGTGCACTTCCGCTGGGGCAACTACGTGGGTGTGAAGGGCCCTGGCTTTGTCTTTCCCCTCTGGCCCATCATTGATCAGGTACAAGTGGTGGACCTGCGCGAGATCTACCTCGATGTCGAACCCCAGACCTGCATCACCAAGGACAACGCCCCCGTGTCCGTCGACATGCTCGTCTACATGCGGGTGGTCAACCCTGAGCAGACCATCCTGAAGGTCTTCAACTTCATCGGGGCCGCCCGCGGCATGGCCGTCACCACCCTCAGGGCGGTCGTCGGTGACATCGTCCTGGACGACGTCCTGGCCAAGCGCGACCAGATCAACCAGGTCATGCAGGCGAAGCTGGACGAGGTGACCGACCGCTGGGGCGTCAAGGTGACGGCAGTCGAGATCCGCGAGATCCTGCCCCCACGCGATATCCAGGAGGCCATGAGCCGCCAGATGTCGGCCGAGCGCAACCGGCGAGCGGTCGTGCTTGAGGCCGACGGCGCGCGAGAGGCGGCGATCAAGATGGCCGAGGGCAGCAAGCAGGCCGCCATCCTCAGCGCCGAGGGCGAAAGGCAGTCCGACATCCTGCGCGCCGAGGGCGAAAGGCAGGCCGAAATCCTGGGCGCCGAGGGCTTCAGCCTGGCCCTGGACAAGATCTTCGCCGTGGCCAAGAACATCGACGCGAACACCCTCAGCCTCCAGTACTTCGAGACCTTGAAGTCCATCGGCGAGAGCCCCTCCACCAAGTACGTCTTCCCCCTGGAGTTCACCAACTTCCTGCGGCCCTTCGCCTCCATGGTCAGCGGGCAGGACAAGAAGGAGGCACAAGACTAGGACGTGACGCTTTCCCCATCCGCCACCTGGCGCTTCATCGACAGTGGCCCCGCCAGCGGCGCCCGCCACATGGCCGTGGACGATGCCCTCATCACCCTCTGCGGCCGGGGCCTGTCGCCGCCCACCCTGCGCTTGTTCAGCTTCCGGCCGGCCTGCCTGTCCCTGGGCCGCTTTCAGCCCGCCCCGCCTGACACTTGCCGCGAGCCCGGCCTGGAGGTAGTGAGGCGGCCCACCGGCGGTCGAGCTGTCCTCCACCGGCGCGACATCTGCTACAGCGTCGTCGCCCCCGCCGATCATCCCCTGGTGGCGGGAAGCATCCACCGGTCGTACGGCAAGATCGCCCGCGCCCTGGCCGAGGGACTCGCCATTCTCGGCCTGCCGTCGCTAGAAGAGGCCGCCGCCCAGGGCCGCCTGCCCGAGGGTGACTGGTGCTTCGACGCAGTAGCGCCCCATGAGCTCGCCCTCGACGGTGCCAAGCTGGTGGGCAGCGCCCAGTTGCGCCGCGACGGCATCCTCCTTCAGCAGGGCAGCATCCGCCTGGCGCCTCCTGACGGGGAGCCGTCGCCAACGATATCCCTGGAGGAAGCACTGGGCCGCAGAGTGTCCCGCCGCGAGATCGCCTCGGCTCTGGTGGAGGGCTTCCGCCGCGCCTGGGGTGTGTCATTCCGCCGCGGCCGCTTGACCGCCGAGGAGGAGCAGTTGGCTCAGCGGCTGGAGCGGGAGAGATACGCTAACCCCGCCTGGACGTTGCGGGTCGACGAGGGCGCCTAGTCCAGAAGCGCCTGCGCCTCCCCCTGCACGATGCGATAGACCTCGGCCAGTGGCCTGCCGCTGGCCTCCGCCAACCGCCGACAGGCCTCGTACTCGGGCGCTGCTTGCGGTTGCTCCCCGGGCAGCCGCTTCACCTTCACCACCGCCGGCCCCAGGCTGGACTCGAACGCCAGCACCTCCCGTTCGGCCTCCTGCCGTCGCACCTCCCGCAGCCGCACCCCAAGGGTAGACGTCTCCCGCAGGATCAGCGACACGATGGCATCCTCCGCCTCCATCGGGCAGAGGACGGAGAGGATGACCCCCGGGCGTCCCTTCTTCATCTGGATGGGCGTCAGCCAGACGTCCGCGGCGCCGCTGGCGAACAGCCGCTCCTGCACGTAGCCTAGGATCTCCGGGCTCATGTCGTCGATGTTCGTCTCCGCCAGGAGCATGAGCCGCCCGCCCTCCTCGACGGTCGTACCCAGCCACAGGCGCAGCACGTTGGGCCAGCCGGGGACGTCCCTGCTGCCGGCGCCGTAGCTCACGCACTCCACCTTCATCGCCGGACGCTGGAAGCGGGCCAGGCTGGTGATGATGGCAGCGCCCGTGGGCGTCAGGAGTTCCCGCTCTTCTCCACCTCGATGGGCAACAGTGGGCGCCCCCACCGAGGCCACAAGCTCCAGAGTGGCCGGCGCTGGCAAGGGCAGCGCGCCTCCCGCGCTCTCCGTCGTGCCGCCGCCAAGCGCCAGCGCCGACGCGAACAGCTCTTCGACTCCCAGCAGGCGCAGGCCGGCCACCGCCCCCATCACGTCCACGATGGCGTCCACCGCCCCCACCTCGTGGAGGTGCGCCTCCGCCAGAGGCAGGCCGTGTACCTTGGCCTCTGCCTCGGCCAGGCGGCGGAAGATGGCCGCCCCCTTCTCCTTGTCGTCGGGAGGCAGACTGCCGCCCTCGATGACGCTCAGGATGTCGGCCAGCCTTCTTGGCGGTTGCTTCTTCGCCACTGTCACCCTGACCTGGGTGGCGGCCAGGCCCGCCCGCCGCACCTTGCGAGCGCTCAGCCGATAGCCTGTCAGCGGCAGCTTAGCTAGCTGCGCCCTCAGGCTCTCCAGGGAAAGGCCGGCATCTACCAGGGCGCCCAGGATCATGTCGCCGCTGGCGCCGGAGAAACAGTCCAGATAGCCAACCCTAGTCATCGTTCGGGGCTCATAAGGGGGCGGCAAGGCCTTCCCCTAGGGGAGGGCGTTCTCCAGCTGCTCGGCCTGCGCCTGAGCAAGCTGCACCACGATGTCGCCGCTTCCCCTGTCCATAACCCACCCGACCATGAGCGCGGCCCGAACTGGCCCTTGCCTGAAGAGGACAAAATCGTTGACGAAGGTCTCTTCCTCGATTCCCACCTCTGGCGCGGGCTTAGCCGTGACGCGCAGCCACAGCATCTCGTCCGCCCACTCGGGGCTAGGCAACTCCTCGCTCTCCACCTCCTGGGCACCCCCCCACAGCTCAGCCCAGTCGGTGGTACGCGCCGTCTCCACGGCATCGGCGAACGAGGCCCTGGCACCGTCCTCGCTGCTGTAGAGGCTGGCATTGCTATTGACCAGCATGAGGCCCGTCTCGCTCATGACCTCCGGGTTAGCCTGGTAGGTCACGTCGTAGCCCAGAATCCGCCCCCACTCCTCCAGCATAGCCAGCCGCTCTTCGCGGTCGTCGCTGGCGGCGGCCGATTCTTCATTGGTCGCGAAGAACTGCTCCGCCAGGATGACGCCCGACGGCAGATCCTCCAGTTGGAGCACCATCTGCCTGAGCTGATCTTGCACCTCGGTGGTCTCGGGGGTGGGCGTCACCTCACCATCGTCACCGTCGCAGGCCATAGCAGTAACAAGGAGGAAGGCCATCAGAACCGTCAGACCGCCCACCACCAGCTGAAGCTTTCTCACCACGCTATGCCCTCCTTCAATCCCTTCGCCCCTGCCAGGCCAGGCGGTTGATCATCGCCGCCAGATAGCCCGCCCCGAAGCCGTTATCGATGTTCACCACCGCCACGCCCGGGACGCAGCTATTGAGCATGGCCAGCAGAGGGGCCACGCCCTGGAAGCTTGCCCCATAGCCCATCGATGTGGGCACCGCGATGACCGGCGCGGCCACCAGACCGCCCACCACGCTGGGTAGCGCCCCCTCCATGCCCGCTACCGCCACCACCGCCTTCGACTCCTGAAGCACGGCCAGATGGTCCAGGAGGCGGTGCAGGCCGGCCACTCCCACGTCGTATATGCGCTCCGCCTGGCTGCCCACGAGTTCCGCAGTCACTGCCGCCTCCTCGGCCACCGCCAGATCGGAGGTGCCGGCGCAGACGATGGCCACGCCGGTCAGCAGCGGCTCGTCGCGCCGGTTCACGCTGATCGCTCGGGCCGTGGCGTGATAGACGGCGTCGGGGATGCGCTCCTTGAGGGCAGCGTAGGTCGAAGCATCCACTCGCGTCACCAGCATGCGATCGCCCTGGCCAAGAAGCCCCTCGGCGATGGCGATGATCTGCTCGTCGGTCTTCCCCTGGCCCAGGATCACCTCCGGGAAGCCCTTGCGTAGCGCCCGGTGATGGTCTATCTCGGCGAAGCCCAGGTCCTCGTAGGGGAAACGCCTGAGACGTTCCAGCGTTTCATCAATCGACAGGGATCCCGTTTGAAGCGCGATGAGTAGCTCTCGCAACCTGGCGTCGTCGATGCTCCACCTCCTGCCCCAAGCAGAACGGATCATAGCATCGGCCCCAGCTTGCGTAAACCTGACCGTCGTCACATAATGGCGCGAGATGAAGCAGAAGGCGACCGCCAGACGCTTGGCCAGCGAAACGTGGGAGCAGCTATTTTGGCTCTCGTGCCTCCTCGCAGCCCTGGGCTTTGCCATCGTGGCCGGCTTCGCTGCCGCCACCGACTACTTCCCGGCCGACCTCTGGCTGGCCCATCGCCTCCAGGATATCGACGCCGCCGCCTTCAGCAATGCCCTGGACTGGGCCAGCCGAATGGCCGAGATGCCCCTCGTGGCAGCAGTTGCCCTTGGCGGCGCTTTAGGCCTGGCGCTGTTGGCCAGCCGCCTCGGGGCCATATGGCTGGTGGCGGCCCTGGTAGTGACCCTGTCGAACAGAGGCGTCAAGTTCT
>JAIVWR010000088.1:0-5460 GCA_048636435.1 Acidobacteriota bacterium
GACTCTACGCCAAGATCATGCGCGACCGCTTCGGGGCCAAGGACCCCCGCTCCATGATGCTGCGCTTCCACACCCAGACCGGCGGCGCCACTCTCACTGCTCAGCAGCCGGAGAACAACATCGTCCGCACCGCCCTTCAGGCCCTGGCCGCCGTTCTTGGCGGCACCCAGTCGTTGCACACCAACTCCATGGACGAGGCCCTCTGCCTGCCCAGCGAGAAGGCGGTGCAGATCGCCCTGCGCACTCAGCAGGTCATCGCCTACGAGAGCGGCACCGCCGACGTCGTCGACCCCCTCGGCGGCTCCTACTACCTGGAGGAGCTCACCGACCGCATCGAAGAGGAGGCCCAGCGCTACCTCGACCGCATCGATGATATCGGCGGCGCCCTGGCGGCCATCGAGCAGGGCTTTCCCCAGCGCGAGATCCAGGAGAACTCCTACCGCATACAGAAGCAGATCGAGGCCAACCGCCGCACGGTGGTCGGCCTCAACAAGTTCCAGACGGAGGAGCCGCCCCTGGAGGGCAGGTTCCGCGTGGACCCCGCGGTGGCCGAGCGCCAGTTCGAGCGGCTCAAGCAGGTGCGCGCCAGCCGCGACGAGGCCAAGGCGCAGCAGCTACTGGTCCGGCTGGAGGAGGTGGCCGCCAGCGACCAGAACACCATGCCCATCTTCATCGAGTGCGTAGAGAACTACCTGACCCTGGGCGAGATCTGCAACGTCCTCCGCCGCGTCTTCGGCGAGCAGAGAGAGTTCATGGTCATCTAGGGCAAGGAGACGATGGTGAGCGATAGGGAAGAGGTCTGCTCGCTGCTCCAGGAGGCCCACAAGGAGCTTCTGTCCGCCATCGATGGCCTCACGCCTGAGCAGATGGCCATCCCCGTGTTCGCCGACTGGTCGGTGAAGGACATCCTGGCTCACGTAGTCTCCTGGGAGGAGTACACCCTGCTCGACTTGCAGCGGGTGGCCAGAGGTCACATGCCCGCCCTGGCCAGCTTCAAGCAGGCAGACGTGGACAACTGGAACGCCCTGGTGATGAGCCTTCGCCGCGACTTCCCTCTGGATCAGGTCATGCACGAGCTCGAGGCCAATCGCAAGGCCACCATCGCTGCCCTGGACGCCCTCCCCGACGAGCGCTTGGCCCAGGGCCAGTTCGCCCGCATCTGGGCCAGCATCACCGCCGGCCACGACCACGAGCACGCCGAGCACATCCGCAACTGGCGGCAAAAGGAGGGAATCTAGGGTGATCCAGAAGATCCACCACGTGGCCATCGCCGTCAAGAGCCTGGAAGACGCCCTGCGCTTCTATCGCGACACGCTGGGCCTCCCTGTCCACGGGCAAGCGACGCGGGAGGACCAGGGGGTGAAAGCTGCCGTACTGACCATCGGCCAGAGCGAGATCGAGCTGCTGGAGCCCCTCGGCCCGGACACCCCCGTGGGGCGCTTCCTCGAGCGGCGGGGCGAGGGCCTGCATCACATCTGCTTCCAGACCGACGACATCGACAAGGAGATGGCCGACCTTAAGGCCAAGGGCGTCGAGTTCATCGACCAGGAGCCGCGTCAGGGTCTGGCGGGACGCATCTGCTTCCTTCACCCCCGCTCCACCAAGGGCGTGCTGGTGGAGCTGGCCCAGCCGCCGGAGTGAGGCCATGGCACGGTTGAGCCGCTCGGCAGCTATTCGGCAAGTAGCGAGCGCGGAGGACGAACAATGATCGAGGTCTCGAAGACTATCAGCACAACGGCACCCCCGGCCAAGGTGATGGAGTGGTTCATGCACTTCGACGAGCACTACGTGGAGATGTGGCCGGAGGCCCACAAGGAGTACCAGCGCACATCCGAAGGGCCACCCGCCGTGGGCGCCACCTTCCGCTTCGTGCAGGAGATCAAGGGGCGCGAGAGGGCCATCATCGGCGTCGTCACCAAGATGGAGCCGGCCGGCTTCGAGTGGCGGATGAAGCGCCTGGCCCTCATGGGTGGCGGCTATCGCTTCCGGCCGCTGGAGGACGGCGGCACCGAGATCACCCAGATAGTATTCTACGGCCCGACGTGGCCCGTCGTAGGTGCACTCGTCACCTGGATCATGCAGAGGCTCATCATGTCGAGGGACACGCTGGAGGAGTTTGTGGAGGAGGAGACGGCCAAGCTCAAGCAGGCGCTGGAGGCAGGCGGGTAGGGCAACTAGCTGTCGAACGAGGTAGCCATGACGAAGGGCAAGATCAAGATCATCATCGCCAAGCCCGGCCTGGACGGCCACGACCGCGGGGCCAAGGTGGTGGCGCGGGCACTGCGCGACGCCGGCCTGGAGGTGGTCTACACCGGCATCCGCCAGACGCCGGAGATGGTCGCCGAGACGGCCCTCCAGGAGGACGTCGACATGGTGGGGCTGTCCATCCTCTCGGGAGCGCACATGGAGCTCTTCCCCCGCGTCGTGGAGGAGATGAAGAAGCGCGGCCTCGACGACGTTGTCCTTCTCGCCGGCGGCATCATCCCTCAGGAGGACATCCCTGCCCTGCAGAAGCTGGGCTTCCGGGCTATCTTCGGGCCCGGCGCCTCCACCGACGACGTTGTAGCCTGGGTGCGGGCCAACGTCACCCCTCGCAGCCAGTAGCCGAAGCCGCTCTCCCGTCTTTGAAACCTGAGGGCAATGTGCTATGATCACGGTGGGTCGGCGGACTGGCATCGCCGATTCGTTCTTTCCTCAGGCGACCGCCGGCGACCCTTCGGAAAGGGGCTGAACCTCTAGCAATGTACATAGGCGGCCCGTTCGGGGCGGCCCTCGACTTCCCTCAACAGGAAGCGCTGTCCCTGGGGGGCGGAATCCTCGCCGTCAACTTCGTCGCCCTTGCTATAAGCCTCCTCTTTTTCGCTTTCTTTACCAGCGCTGAGGCTGTGATCCTTGCCTCTGAGCGTATCCGCACCCGCCACCTGGCCGAGCAGGGCAGCAAGGGGGCGCAGGCCCTTGAGCGACTGCGGGCGCACGAGGATCGCTTCTTCGCCGTCGTCATCCTCGGCCAGAACGCCTTCGTCATCATCGCCACCGCTCTCGGCACGACCATAGCCATAGACCTGCTGGGTGCCGTGGGCATTGTGCTGGCGCCTGTCATCATGACCCTGGTGGTCGTCATCTTTGGGGAGATGACCCCCAAGATCCTCGCCGTGCGTGCGGGCGAGCGCTATGCTCTGTTCGCCGCCCGACCGGTGGAGATGGTGGTTATCCTCCTCACGCCCGTCGTCCGCGTTCTCGCTGTGGTTCCCAATGCCCTTTCCCACCTCCTCGGCCTGAGTAGGCAGTCTCGCCGCCTTACCGTCACCGAGGCTGAGCTGCGCATGCTCATCGACATCGGCACCACCGAAGGCACCCTCCACCAGGAGGAGGGGGCGATGTTGGAACGCGTCCTCCTCCTCCGCAAGCGGCAGGTCAATGAGGTAATGGTGCCCCGCACGGAGGTGGTGTGGCTCGAGCAGGGCACCACCATCGGCGACTTCTATCGCACCTTCGCCGAGCATCCCCACTCTCGCTTCCCTGTCTACAACGAGGGCATTGACAACGTGACCGGTATTGTGGGCATAAAGGACGTCCTGCGCGGCATCTCCCGCGACGAGGTGGACAGCGATAGCCCCATCGAGACCTGCATGCGGCACGCCTTCTACGTGCCCGAGACCAAGGCCATCGGCCCTCTCTTCTGGGAGATGCAGCGGGATCGCCACCAGATGGCCATTGTCGTGGACGAGTACGGCGGCACGGCCGGCATCGTCACCCTGGAGCTGCTCCTGGAGGAGATCGTGGGGGAGCTGGGCGATGAGCTACGCCCCGGCGAGCGCGAGTTCGAGGCGGTGGATGAGCGCACCGTCGAAGTGGACGGCGGCATGAGCATCCACGATGCCAACGAGGAGCTGGACCTGGGCCTGCCAGAGGGGGAGTACGAGACGGTGGCCGGCTTCGTCCTCAGCCAGCTGGGCCACATCCCCCGCGAGGGAGAGAAGCTCTCCTACAACAGCCTGCGTCTGATGATCACCCGCATGCAAGGTCGCAAGATCGAGCGCGTCCTGGTGACGCGACTGTAGATGAAGGTTCAACGGCTTCGGGTCATCTTCTGCCGCGGCGAAGAGGTCAAGTACATCACCCACCTGGACCTCATGCGCTTCTGGGAGCGCGCCCTTCGCCGGGCGGTCATCCCCTTGGCCTACTCCGAGGGCTACAGCCCCAGCCCGCGTATCGCCTTGGCTGCTCCCCTGCCGGTGGGCGTCACCAGCACCGGCGAGCTCCTGGACGTTTATCTCTCCCAGCGGGTCACTCCCTATAACTTCATCAAGGCCGTTAGCCAGCAGCTTCCGGCGGGCATCGCCATGCGGGAGGTGCGGGAGGTAGGCTTGGGCCTGCCGTCCTTGCAGTCGCAGGTGCGCTGGTCCGAATATCAAGTAGACGTGTCCACCGACCGCTCGCGCGAGGAGGTGCAGGCGGCGCTGGCCCAGCTCCTGGCGGCCGAATCGCTGCCCTGGAAGCATCAGCGCGACAAGGAGGTGCGCCGCTACGACCTCCGCTCGCTCGTGCACGACCTCTGGCTGGAGAGCCTCGCCGACGGCCTCTGCACCCTGGGGATGCGCCTGCGCACCGATAGCCAGGGCTCCGGTCGCGCCGAGCAGGTCGCGGCGGCCCTCGGCTTCAGCGAGCCGCCCCTGCGCATCGAACGCAGCAAGCTCATCCTCGAGGAGACCTCGCCGGCCGTCCAGGCCTGGCGCCGCCACGGGGAGCCGGGGTAGAGACCAGCGGAGGGGCCAATGCGTCTGATCCTGGTTCGACATGGCGAGACGGATACCAACAAGGCCCGCCTGGCCCTCGGTCAGGCCGACGTCGAGCTGAATGAGCACGGGCGCTGGCAGGCCCAGCGGTTGGCCGCCTCCCTCAAGCACGAGCCGATCGCTGCCATCTACTCCAGCCCCCTGAAACGGACCCTGGCCACCGCTGAGCCCATCGCCTCCTCTCACGGCCTGGAGGTGCAGGTCGACGACGGGCTCATTGAGATGGACATCGGCGAGATGGAGGGCCTCACCTTTCAGCAGGTGGGCGAGCGCTATCCGCACTTCCTTCAGGCATGGCTCGGCGACCAGGCGGCCCATGAGGCCATGCCCGGCGGCGAGCGCCTGCTCGACGTGCAGGAGAGGGCCTGGCAGGCCATCGAGAGGATACGCGAGCGCCAGGAGCACGGGACGGTGGCGGCGGTCACTCACAACTTCGTCATCCTCACCCTCTTCTGCCGGGTCCTCGGATTGGAGCTGGCCGACTTCCGCCGCCTTCGTCTGAGCGTGGCCGCCAAGAGCGTTCTGGAGATGGGGCGCGACCGGATCATCGTCGTGGGCTTCAACGACACCTGCCACCTGGCGCACCTGGCTCAGGGAGGATAGAGGGCCACAACCGCGCCCTCTCCATCTTGCAGGGTAGCCCGGATGCCTGGTTCTCCCCACA
>JAIVWR010000089.1:0-5407 GCA_048636435.1 Acidobacteriota bacterium
GGGCCGAGGCCTCCTCCACCAGAAGCTCCGTCTCCGGGCGGGGGATAGCGGCGGCGGGGGTCACCGCCAGCTCGATGTCGCAGAAGTCCGTCCGTTCGATGATGTAGAGCGTGGGCTCGCCGCGCAGCCGCCGCCGGACGAGGTCATGATAGGCCGTCTCTTTGTCGGGCGGCATCTCGTCGCGGAGGTGCTGGTAGAGGCGGGTTCGATTGAAGCCAAGGGCGTGCTGCAGCAGAAGCTCTGCTTCCAGGTGGGGATTGGACGTTTCGAGGATTTCGACCGCGGCGAAGTGCTTGGCGGCGCGGCGCAGGGCTTCCCCCAGCGTCACGCGAGGGTCTCTTGGAGACGTTTGGCCTGCTCCTCGGTGGCCAGGGCGTCGATGATCTCGTCGAGCTCGCCATCGAGAATGGAGGGCAGATTGTGGACGGTGAGGCCAACTCGATGGTCGGTCACGCGGTCCTGGGGGAAGTTGTAGGTGCGGACTTTCTCCGCCCGCTCGCCGGTTCCCACCTGGGCGCGGCGAGCCTGGCTGATCTCCTGGTTCTGGCGCTTCTGTTCCACGTCCAAGAGGCGCGCTCGCAGAACAGTGAGGGCCTTGAGCTTGTTCTTCAGTTGCGAGCGCTCGTCCTGGCAGACGGCAGTAATGCCGGAGGGGATGTGGGTGATGCGAACGGCGGTGGAGACCTTGTTGACGTTCTGACCGCCGGCGCCGCCGGCACGGAAGATGTCGATGCGCAGGTCGCCCTCGTCGATCTTCAGGTCGACCTCCTCGGCCTCAGGCAGGACGGCTACAGTGGCGGTGGAGGTGTGGATGCGACCACTGGCCTCGGTGAGGGGGATGCGCTGCACGCGATGGGCGCCGCCCTCATACTTCAGGCGGGAGTAGGCGCCACGGCCGCGCACCTCGTAGATGATCTCCTTGAAGCCGCCGAGATCGCTGGCGTGGCTCGACATAACTTCTACAGGCCAGCCCTGGCGCTCAGCGTAGCGGCTGTACATGCGGAAGAGGTCAGCAGCGAAGAGGGCGGCCTCGCCGCCGCCGGCGGCGGCGCGGATCTCCATGATGACGGGCCGTTCGTCGTAGGGGTCCTTCGGGACGAGGGCGCGGCGAATCTCCTCGTCCAGGCGCTGGCGCTGCTCGGTGAGCTGAGCCGCCTCGTCGCGGGCCATGGCCGCCATCTCGCGGTCGGGGCTCTCGTCGGCCAGCGACTGCGCCTCGGTCAGGGCGGCCTCAACGCGCTTGTACTCGCGATAGAGAGAGACGATGCTCTGTAGGGAGGCGTGCTCCTTGGCCAGGGCCTGCAACTGCTGGAAATCGGCCGCCACCTCCGGGCGGGCCATTTCCTGGGCCAACTCCTCGTATCGCGCTTCGATGCCTTCCAGCTTGTCCCACATAGCCGCTGCCAACACACATAAAGCCCCATTGGGGGCTTTCCGCTATCTGGATTATAGCACAAACACTCCTGAGCGAGGAAGGGCGCTATCTGGCCTGGCGAAGGCCCTTGGCAATGAGGCGACGGACGTCCTTCGTAGGGACCCGCTCCTGGTGGCCATCCTCCATGCGGCGGAGGTTCACAGTGCCGGTGGCCAGCTCTTCCTGCCCCAGGATGGCGGCGTAGAGCACGCCGGCGGCGTCGGCCTGGCGCATCTGGGCCTTGAGACTGCGGCCGCCTACGGCCATGACGGCGGCGATACCCGCGCGGCGCAGATCGCTGGCCAGCTTGACGGCGGTCGAACGAGCAGCGGCCGTCTGGTAGACGACGAAGACCGCCGGCCCGGCTGGGGCAGCGATGGGCACCTTGGCCCGCTTGAGGTTGGCGATGATGCGCTCGATGCCGGTGGCGAGGCCGATGGCGGGCGTGGGCTTGCCGCCCAGCTCCTCGATGAGGCCGTCGTAGCGGCCACCAGCGCCGACGGTGTTCTGGGCTCCCTCCTCGGGCGGCTGGATCTCGAAGACGGTGCGGGTGTAGTAGTCCAGCCCTCGCACCAGGCGGGGGTTGAGGGTGTAGGGGATGGCCAGGGTGTCCAGGTAGGAGCGTAGCTCCTGGAAGTGCTGGGCGCACGCCTCGCAGAGGTAGTCGATGAAGGGGGGCGCGGCGGCGATGATCGGCTGGCAGCCCTCGACCTTGCAGTCGAGCAGGCGCAAGGGGTTCTTCTGAAAGCGGGCGCGGCAGTCGGGGCAAAGACTGTCCAGCTTGTCCTCGTAGTAGGCGTTGAGAGCCGCCAGATAGCGGGGCCGGCAATTGAGGTCGCCGATGCTGTTGAGCTGGAGGGAGAGGTCGGTGAGGCCGAGCTCTTGATAAAGGCGCCAGGCGAACTCGATGACCTCGGCGTCCAGGGCGGGGTCGTCTACGCCGATGGCCTCATAGCCGAAGTGGGTGAACTGGCGCTGGCGGCCCGCCTGGGGGCGGTCGTAGCGGAAGGCCGGACCCCAGTAGTACAAGCGGACGGGCTGGGGTAGGTTGTGCATGCCGTGCTGAATGTAGGCTCGGCAGACGTTGGCTGTACCCTCGGGTCGCAGGGCCATCATTTCGCCGCCGCGGTCCTGGAAGACGTACATCTCCTTCTGGACGATGTCGGTGGTCTGGCCGACGCCGCGGACAAAGAGGCTGGCCTCCTCGAATATGGGCGTGTCGATGCGAGAGTAGCCGTAGAGCTGGCAGAGGCGGGCAGCCGTTTGGTAGACGTGCTGCCAGTAGGGCTGCTCCTGGGGCAGGACGTCGACCGTTCCCCGTGGGGCTCGATAAAGAGGACTCATCGACCTGAGCATACAAAAGGGGGCGTCGCTCTGTAAAGGCGGGCGTGGCGTGAAGCTGGGCAAAGGTGCTAGACTAAAGTATGCGCAGGGACGGTGACCAGGCGCTCGCGGAGGATGAGGAGCTTTTCGACAGGGCAAGTCAGTATCTTCCCGCCAAGGGCGTGACCCTGGTCAAGGAGGCCTACCAGTTCGCTGCGGAGCGCCACGCCGGGCAAATGCGGCTCTCCGGCGACCCTGTTATCACCCATCCCCTTCATACAGCTCTGACTGTCGTGCAGCTCCAGCTAGATGCGGCCGCCGTCGCGGCTGCTGTTCTCCACGATGTGCAGGAGGACTGCGGTGTCGAGAATGGCGCTATCCAGAAGCGGTTCGGGTCGGAGGTGGCCAAGCTGGTGGACGGCGTCACCAAGCTGGGCCAGATCCCCTGGCAGGCATCGGAGCAGCGAGACCGCGAACAGGAGGCCCAGGCCGAGAACCTGCGCAAGATGTTTCTGGCCATGGCGGAGGACCTGCGGGTGGTGATCATCAAGCTGGCCGACCGCCTCCACAATATGCAGACCCTGCATCCCCTTCCGCCTGCTGACCAGCAGCGCATCTCCAAGGAGACGATTGAGATATATGCTCCCCTGGCCGGCCGCCTGGGCATCTGGCAGCTTAAGTGGCAGCTAGAGGACTTGGCCTTTCACTATCTGGAACCACAGGCCTATCGCAAGATAGCGGAGATGCTAGACGCCCGTCGGGAGGCGCGGGAACGCTACATTGCCTACGTGGAGGGGTTCATTCGGGAAGAGCTGACCAAGCAGGGGATCAAGGCGGAGGTGCAGGGACGAGCGAAGCACCTGTATAGCATCCATCAGAAGATGGAGAGGTACGCCGCCGAGGGCAAGAGCTTCCACGAGATCTATGATTTGATGGCGGTGCGCATTCTGGTGGACACGGTGGCTGATTGCTACAACGCCATGGGTGCGATCCACCAGCTCTGGCGGCCTCTCCCGGGCACGTTCGATGACTACATCGCCAACCCCAAGGAGAGCATGTACCAGTCGCTGCACACGACTGTCATGTGCCTGGGGCAGCGCCCTCTGGAGGTACAGGTCCGCACCCACCAGATGCACCAGACGGACGAATATGGAGTAGCCTCTCACTGGCGCTACAAGGAGGGCGGCAAACGGGACGTGCGCTACGAGGAGCGGCTGGCCTGGCTGCGACAACTGATCGACTGGCAGCGGGACATGTCGCGGGCGGAGGACCTGGTGGAAGCGGTCAAGACGGACCTCTTCCGAGATCAGGTCTTCGTGTTTACCCCTAAGGGCGAAGTCAAGGACCTGCCCGTGGGTTCCACGCCCATCGACTTCGCCTATCGCATCCATACAGACCTGGGGCACACCTGCGTCGGCGCTAAGGTCAACGGCCGCCTGGTGCCGCTCAACTACCAGCTACGGAACGGCGACGCCGTGGAGATCATGAGCAGCAAGAGCTCCCACGGCCCGTCGCGCGATTGGCTGGGCCCTAGCCGGGGCTATGCCCGCACCAGCCACGCGCGCGGGAAGATCCGCCAGTGGTTCAAGAAGCAAGAGCGGGCCGAGAACATCAACCGCGGGCGTGACCTGGTGGAAAAGGAACTGCGCCGCCTGGGGACAGCACTGTCGCAGGTGGAAGATGAGATTTTGCGCATTTTCAAGTACGACGAGCTGGACAGTTTCCTGGAGGCGGTGGGCTACGGCGGCATTAGCACCCACCACATGATTCTCAGGCTTGCTCCTGTCCTGCAGCCTCTGGAAGAGGCGCCTGCTGTCCCCACAGAGGCAGCTCCGCCGCCGGCTGTCGTGACTCCGAGCGTACGCGTCCTCGGCACCGGCGATCTTCTCACCCGCACGGCCCGATGCTGCAGCCCTGTGCCGGGCGACGACATTATCGGCTATGTGACTCGCGGCGAAGGGGTGACGGTGCATCGCTCCGACTGCCACAACATCCTGCACGTGCCGGAGAAGGAGCGGCTTGTCGAGGTGGAATGGGGGCGGCGCGGCCAGTTCTACCCGGTTGCGGTGCACATCGAGGCCTGGGATCGGGTGGGGCTAGTGCGAGACGTTAGCGCTCTGGTAGCTGAGGAGAAGGTGAACATGGCGGGCCTGCGCGTCCAGGAACACGGTGATGGCACCCTGTCCGTGTTCGTCACCCTGGAGATCACCGGCATCGAGCAGCTTGCCCGCCTGCTGAGCAAGCTGGAGGCAGTGCGGGGTGTCATCTCGGTCAGCCGCCGGCTCGAGGGCGGCCGCAGCGAGTAGACCAGGGCTGGCAGTTTTCGCCCCTCTTCAATTCGTCCCCGATTCTTGCTATCATGCCTCAGAACCATCCCAGCGGAGGGCCTCGCATGCTGGCTAAGGTAACTAGTTGCGCCGTCATCGGGCTGGACGGGGAGCTGGTGGAGGTGGAGGTCGATATCTCCAGCGGGCTCCCCGCCTTCACTATCGTTGGTCTGCCTGACACCGCCGTTCAGGAGTCCAAGGAGCGGGTGCGCTCGGCTATCCGCAACTGCGGGCTGACTTTCCCCCAGAAGCGCATCACGGTCAACCTCGCCCCGGCCGACATACGCAAAGAGGGCCCGGCGTACGATCTGCCCATCGCCATCGGCATCCTCATGGCGTCCGA
>JAIVWR010000090.1:0-5376 GCA_048636435.1 Acidobacteriota bacterium
CCTTCGTGATGCAATTCCCTGGCGGAGAACCAGAGCAGCGAGCCCTTCAGGCGGATCGTCTCTCCAGCCTGGACGGACTTCGCGTCGGCAGGATAGTATAGGGGAGTCTCACTGCAGTCGAGCCCTGAATGCTTCCAAGGGAGGGCCAAGGATGTTTGATGAAACGCGTTGCGACCGCTGCGGCGACTGCTTCGTGCGCTGCCTCTATGTGGACTACGATAAGGAGCGCGCCGCCTTCGAGATCGAGGAGCTGATCGCTGGGCGGGAGGCACCCATCCTGTCGGCCTGCATCACCTGCTTCGCCTGCAACGAGTACTGCCCCACCGATGCCCGGCCGCTCGACCTCATCATGCAGCGCCAGGAGCAGTTCGGCTCGCTGAAGGTGCCGCCGCAGCTGGTCGCCAGTCAGGAGGCCACGTTCGCCGTCACCACGGAGGTCAAAGTGCCGGAGGCCAAAGAGCAGGTCCTGTCTGCCTGCGTCTTCAGCGGCAGCGACCCCGACCTGTTCGAGGGGCGGCTATTCGAGGGGCTGCCGGTGGTGAGGGGGCGCCACTTCTTCTGCTACATCCTCTTCGACCACCTGGGAGCGCCCTCGGTTACCGAGCGCCATGCCCAGAAGTTCGTCGATAACCTGGCCGCCAGCGGCGCCGAGGAGGTCATCCTCATCCACGACGACTGCTACGGCATGCTGGTCGATAGAGTGCCCCAGATGGGCATCACGGTGCCTTTCCGGCCCGTCCACATTCTCGAATACCTTCGCGATTATCTTGACGCCCACCGCCAGGACATCACGCCCTTCCACCTTCGGGTCGCGTATCAGCGGCCCTGCGCCTCGCGGCTATCTCCGGCCAAGGAGGAGGCAGTGGATGCCATCTTCGAGCGGATCGGCGTGGAGCGGGTCAAGCGGCAGTACGATCGGGAGAAGGCACTGTGCTGCTCCGGCGCGGTAACAATGCTGCAGCCGGAAGCGGCGCCCGCCCTTCGCGCCCGCAATCTGGACGATGCCCAGGAGGCAGGGGCGGAGGCGATGTGCTATCTGTGCCCCATGTGCCAGCGCACGATGGCTCAGGATGTGCAGGCGCGAGGCCTCGGCAACTATCACATTATCGAACTCGTCCGTATGGCCCTGGGGGAGCTTCCCGCTCCCACGCGCGGAAAGTGATGGCCCCCCTCCGCCGTTCACTTGGCACGGCTTCGGAGAGGGAAAGGGGAGACAGCCATGGCTGAGCAACACGACGCCATCGTCATCGGATCGGGCATCGGTGGGCTGACCGCCGCGGCCTTCCTGGCCAAGGGCGGCCTGCGCCCTCTGGTTCTGGAGCAGCACTTCCTACTTGGCGGCAACGCCATGACCTTCCGCCGCAAGAAGATGTTCGACTTCGACGTCGGCTTCCACTACATCGGCAATTGCGGCCCAGGAGGGCTCTTCCCCACCCTTCTGGAGCAGCTCGGCGTCGCCGACCGGGTGGAGTTCGTGCCCCTGAACCCGGACAGCTTCGAGACCGTGCAGCTGCCCGACCTAGTCTTCCACATGCCAGTGGGATGGGAGCGCTACCGCCAGCGCCTCCAAGAGGCCTTCCCCCAGGAGGCCCAGGCCATTGACCGCTACATCGACTTCCTGATCACGACCGCCGGTCGGGCTCCTGCCGCCAGGCGTCAGCCGCTGCAACAGGTGCTGGGCAAGCCGGCGAGCCGATGCACCCTGGCGGAGGTGTTCGACGCCCTGGAGATAAGCCAGCCTCTCCGCTACGTCCTGGGCTACCTTTGCGGTATCTACGCCGCCCCCCCGAGCAAGGCCTCGGCGGTCATGCACGCCAGGGTCGTCGACCACTACATGAGCGGCGCCTACTTTGTGCGCGGCGGCGGCCAGCCCATGGTGGAGGCTCTCCTGTCGGTCATCAAGGACGGCGGCGGTGAGGTGCGCCTGCGCTCAAAGGTCGAGCGGATCATCGTGGAGGGAGGGAAGGCGGTAGGCGTAGGGCTGGCCAGCGGCGAGGAGCTGCGGGCGTCGATCGTCCTGTCCAACGCCGATGCCAAGCGAACCTTCATGGAGATGGTGGGCGAGGAGCATCTCAGCCCCGACTTCGCGCAGCGAGTCAAGGACTATCGCATGGCCCTTCCTCTGTTCATCATCTACATAGCTATGGAGGTCGATCCCTCCGAACTCGGCGTATCCAGCCCCCATCTGTGCCTGTTTCCGGAGTACGACGTGGAAGAGCAGTTCGCCGCCTGCTACGAGGGCCGCCTCCCCGATAGGCCGGCCGTGGGCATACCCATAGCATCCCTTAAGGACCCGCTGAGCGAGAACATCGCTCCCAGGGGCTACACCAACCTCCAGCTCATGAGCGTGGCCCCTGCCCAGCCCCAGGCCTGGGGTGTCTCCGAGAGCCCGGCGAGCGCCCCGACCAAGTCGGGGTACCGCCACACGCCGCCCTACCTGGCCGCCAAGCGGGAGATGGAGG
Source organism: Acidobacteriota bacterium (assembly GCA_048636435.1). Lineage (GTDB taxonomy): Bacteria > Chloroflexota > Dehalococcoidia > SM23-28-2 > SM23-28-2 > SM23-28-2. The sequence continues at coordinate 2,463 of JAIVWR010000090.1, forward strand.
AGAGGATGCTGGGGGTGGTGGAGGAAATGATGCCGGGCTTCATCCGCAAGGTGGTGTGGCAAGAGTCCGCCAGCCCCCTCACTCAGGAGCGCTTCACACTGTCCAGCGGCGGCACCAGCTACGGCCTGGAACATACCCTCGACCAGTCGATGTCCGCGCGCGTCCCCTACCAGACGGAGGTGCCCGGCCTCTGGATGGCGGGAGCGAACACGGTACTCGCCCACGGCTACGCTGGCTGCATGCTGGGCGGGCGAACGGTGGCGAACATGATCCTCCAGCAAAGCCGCTGACCGCTAGCCGGCGTCCATATGGAGGCTGGCCCCCTATCTGCCATCGGTGTATACTGGCGACGTTCGCGTTATGTAGGTCCTGCCAGCCGCCAGGCGGGAAGGGGGGTGTTCATGGCCGACAGTCGCCCCACTAATGAATCTGTGATCAATGACTTCGCGAGCTACGTCTCGCCTTCCAAGGTGGCGGCCTATCGGCAGATGGGCATCGACGTTGTCCCCGGCCGCCGCGAGGGCGTGCGGGTGTGGGACCTGGACGGCGAGCGCTCGTGGATCGACTGTCGCTCGGCGGGCGGCGTATTCAACCTGGGCCACCGGCCGCCCAGCATTATAGCCGCCCTGCATCAAGCGCTCGACCACCTGGACATCGGCGATCACATCCTGATCAGCCAGCATCGGGCGGCCCTGGCCAAACGCTTGGCCGAGCTGACCCCCGGCGACATTACCTACACCGTCTTCGGCGTGGGCGGCGGCGAGGCAGCGGACGTAGCGATCAAGCTGGCCCGCGGCTACAGCGGCAAGGCCGGCATCATCTGCGCTGTGGGCGCCTATCACGGCCACACCGGCTTGGCCCTGGCCGCCACCGACGGCATTTCCAACAAGTTCGGCCCGCTGGCCCCCGGCTTCAAACGCGTTCCCTTCGGCAACATCGAGGCCGTGGCGGAGGCCATCGATGACGACACCGCCGCCGTCATCGTAGAAACCATCCCGGCCACGGGCGGAATGCTCATCCCGCCGCCGGACTACTTCCCGCGGGTGCGCGAATTGTGCGACGAGACGGGCGTCCTGCTGATCATCGACGAGGTGCAGGCGGGACTGGGCCGCACCGGTCGCCTGTGGGCTATCGATGAGTACGAAGTGGTTCCCGACATCATGTTCCTGGGCAAGGGGATGAGCGCGGCCATCTACCCTATCTCGGCCACCTGCTATCGGCCCGAGCTCCAGGCCTTTTTCGACGCCGACCCCTTCATCCATATCTCCACCTACGGCGGCGCCGACCTGGGCTGCGTGACGTGCCTGGCGATGCTGGATCAGATCACCGAGCCGGGCTTCCTGGACCACGTGCAGCAGATGGGGCAGCGCTTCGCCGAAGGCCTGGGCGCCCTCAAGAAGAAGCACCCCAGGATCGTCTCCGAGGTGCGCCGGCGAGGGCTGATGATGGGCCTGGACATGGCCAACGACATGTGCGGGCCCCTGATGGTGCGGGCCATGGGCCAGCACGGGGTTATCTCCATCTACGCCGATCTGCGACCGTCCACCCTCCAGATCATGCCGCCTCTGATCATCAAGGCAGAGGAGGTGGACGAGGTCTTAGACGCCCTGGACATCTCCCTGGGCGAGGTGGCCCAAAGCCTCGGGCTGGCCTGATCAGTGTCAACGCGTGATGTATTTCCTTGTTAACCCGGCGGCAGGCAGAGGCAGAGGCAGAAAGGCCCTTAAGCGGGTCAAGTCTGTGCTCGGACCGGGGGACATACTGGCCATCAGCCGGGGTCCCGGCGACTGCGAGCGACTGGCGAGGGAAGCGGCAGCGGCCGGCCACCCCGCGATAACCGTGGTGAGCGGCGATGGCACTGTCGGCGAGGTGATAAACGGAATCGCCGCTTCAGGCTTCCAGACATCGCTGGGCGTGCTGCCGGTGGGCACGGGCAACGACTTCGCTGCCAGCCTGGGCATCCCCACCGACCTGAACCGGGCCCTGGCCATCGCCAGAGCGGGGCACACCCGCCGGGTGGACCTGGGGCTGCTGGTGCGGGGCGACGAGCGGCGCTACTTCGCCACCACCGCCGGCGCGGGCCTGAGTGCGGTCGTCGCCAGCCTGGCCCAGAGCGAGACGGACAAGGCTGCCGGCTCGCCCATTACCTACATCCCGACCCTGGGCCGTGCGCTGCTACGCTTCCAGCCGGTCGAGGTGGAGATAGCCGCGGAGGAGCTCATCTACCGGGGCAAGAGCCTGCAGGCGAGCGTGAGCAATTGCCAGACGGAGGGCGGGTTTTGGCTGATGCCGGGCGCCAGGCCCGACGACGGTTTCCTGCACATGCTGATCCTGGGCGATGTGCCAAGGTGGCAGCGGCCCTGGTATGTGCTTCAGATCATCCGCGGCAAAGGGGACAACCTGGCCAAAGCACATCGCTATCGCGTCAAGAAGGTGACCCTGGCCAGCCCTGAGCCCCTGCCCTTCTACCTCGATGGGGAGTTCCTCCCCCTGGCCGCAGGCGAAAAGGTAGAGATACAGGTGGAGGAAGGGAGGCTGACGGCGATAGCGCCGTAGACAGAGGCAAGCACAAGGAGGCAGCGATGTTCCGAACAGCCCTGACGGAGACCCTGGGGATCGAATACCCCATCATCCAGGCCGGCATGGGGGGCGTGGCCATGGCCGATCTGACGGCGGCGGTGTCCAACGCCGGCGGCCTGGGCGTGATAGGCGGGGCCATGCTCACAGCCGATGGACTGCGCGAAGAGATCCGCAAGGTGAAGGGTATGACCGATAAGCCCTTCGCTGTGGACCTCCTGTTGGCGGAGGAGCCCATCGGCTGGGCCATCACGCGCGGGACAACCGGGGACGAATCCAAGTTCATCCCCATGACACCGACAGACATGCAGCTGCGGATCAACGCTGGGCGGGCGAT
>JAIVWR010000091.1:0-5373 GCA_048636435.1 Acidobacteriota bacterium
GCCCTCTCCTGGGCCAGCGCTTCCTCGATGGCCGGCGCATACACGCCCCACAATTCGCGCGGCAGCAGGCGGCCGATAGCTACCATCACCTGCTGGCTGGCCAGGCGCTCTCGCTCTCCTTTCTCCACGCTGCGCGCTACCTGGATCGAGAAGGGCGGGCCAAAGGACGCGATGAGCCCCCCTTCTTCCTCGAAGATGCCGACGGGAAGTATGGGTATGCCACGGTTGCTCAGGGAGAGGAGGAACGAGCCCACCCCCGGCATGGGTTCGATGAGGTGCCCCGTGCCTATCGCCTCAGGGAAGAGGCCGATGGCCTCTTCCCTATCGCGCATCACGCTCAGAATGGTGCGCAGGGCGGCTGCCCGCCCCACGCCCCGCTCGGCCCCGCGCGGAACGATCACCAGTCCGTACACCTGGGCGATGCGTCGGAACAGCCAGCGGACCACCCAAACGGGCACGGGGAGCGGGCCCAGGCGAAAGTTGTACCATTCACTGGTCATCAGCCAGCGCAGCGATTTCTGGCTGGTTCGCCTCCGAGCCACGGCATGAGAGGCCAGCATGCCGCCCCAGAATACCTTCAGCCCCGGCCGCTCGTAGTGATTGGCCACCAGAACGAAGGGACCTTCGGCCGGGATCTGCTGCTCGTTGAGAGCCCGAGGCTTGGGCCTGGCGGCCATGAGAGTCGCTTCCACGTCTGCAGGCAGGCTGCGTGTCCGGCCGCGAAGGACGGCCCAGATGAACCTGAGGATGAGAGAGATGCGGAAGCGGTACACCTCTTGTCGTTCTTGAGTCGGCTCGCTCATGCCCTTCACCCGCCTCAATTATAGCAAGGGCCGCCCGTTCTGGGCCGCGGCCTCTCTGACAGCTGCCCAGCCCTTGAGTTCACTGCCTATGTTATCGCGAGCGTCAAACAGCACTGAGGCCACTCTGCTCTAGGCTGAAGCATCGTTGGCATTGGAAGCACCGCCAGTCGCTGCCGGAGATTGGCGCGTATTCCGGCGCAGATAGAAGACGTCCTCAAATCGAAGCTTTAGCAGCCAGATCGCCATCAGGCCAGTGAGGCCAATCCAGATCGAAATGAAGATGTGCGTTCCGATGGCATAGCCCGCCGCCAGGGTCCGGTCGACCCCGAAGAGAGCGACGACCTCCACGAGGGCGACTTCGTATACACCGATGCTGGTGGGGGTAAGAGGCAGTGACACAACCATATTCGCCCCAATCATGATCACAAGGTAGGCGCTAAACGGCAGGTCGAGGCCAAAGGCTTGGCCAAAGAGCCAGAAGACCACCGCCTCGATGAGCCAGGCCGGGAAGGAGATCAACATAGCCAGAGCAGCGAGCCGAACATCGCGCAGGGCGGCCAGGCCGTCAACAAAAGGAGGGATGTGCCCGGCTGCGCGGTCTCGCAGCCAGCGAGGCAACCAGCGGGCCCACCTGACTTGCCCAAGGTCGGCAGGGAGCCTTACGCGGGCTACCAGGGCGGCTGCCAGCAGCCCCACCGCTACCAGCACCGCGAAACTCCAGAGGACGCTGGTTCGCAGGGCTGGGACATCCTGGAGTGATAGACCAATGACAAGCAAGGGGACAAACGTAGCCGCGTCCAGCAGCGTTTCCACGACGATGACGGTGGCTGTGAGCTCCGCCCGCGGAATGTTGTACCTTTGGGCGGGCACCTGAATCCGCACGAGGTCGCCCGCACGCACGGGCATCAGGTTGTTGATCATGTTGGAGATGAGGAACGTGCCGAAGAGGCCAGACAGAGGCAGCCCGGGGATGCGGCCGAGGAAGATACGCCAGCGAAGCGTGTGGATCAGCTTCGATAGGGTGAAAATCGCCAGGGCCGCCACGACCCAGGCGTAGTTCACCTCGGTGAATGTCTGCAGGGCCTCGCCAATGTTGACCCGCCAGGCGAGCAGCCCCAGGAACAAGAAAACGAATGCCAGTTGGAACCAGACGCGCCGTCTGCGAACCGCCTGCCTCATGATGCTCATCGGCTGTTCCTTGCTGCGCTGGCCAAACAGGCCACCGGCCGCCTAGATTCTATCGCGAGCGCTGAGCGGTAACAACCTGGCGCCGCGCTCTGGCGGCCATTCTTGGCTGGCCTCATAGTATACTGTAACTGCAAGGAAGGTGGCCTGCTATGCTCGTAGTGACCATGTCCGGGACGATGGGCAGTGGCGCCCGCGAGGTGGGGCAGCTAGCGGCAGAGATCCTGGGTATTGACTATGTGGATCGGCAGATCATGGCGGATGCCGCCCGCCGCCTGGGTGTTAGCGCTGAGGCCCTGGCCGAACGGGACGAGCGTTGCACAGGCTTCAGGGACAGGCTGGCCAACATGCTGCGCACCTTCCTGGAGCGCTCGGCCGCGGGTGGCTTTGAAGACCCCCTGATAGGTAGCGGCGGCCTGGAGGTGCTCCTGGGTCGCTCCTACGCCGAGGTGGGTGCCGAGGCCAGCGGCTCCGCCCAGGAGCTGGATGACGCCGTCTACATGAAGACGGTAAGCACTATCATTAGCGAGTTGGGTCAAAGGGGCAACATCGTTATTGTCGGTCGCGGCAGTCAGGTGATCCTCAAGGAGCTGCCCACCGCCCTCCACGTGCTCACCCAGGCCCCCCTGGAACTGCGCACCCGCCGCATCGTTGAGCGCGACCAGCTCACGCCCGAAGAAGCGAGCAAGAGGGTTCACGAGCTCGAAGGCGGCCGAGCGGCCTTCCACCGCAAGTTCTTCAAAGTGGACGTGAACGACCCCGCCCTCTATGACCTGGTGATCGATACCGATCGTCTGCCCTATGCGGTGGCGGCGGAGATAGTCGCTGTGGCGGCGCGGGCCAAGCAGAGCTAGGCTTCCTTGCTGGTGGCCCTACTTCCCCTCACTTGCCTCTAAGCGGCTGAGGATCCCCCTGAGGACGGCCTCGCCTCGTTCCGAGCGGGCCCGGATGCCCCAGGGGCCTTCCAGGGGCAGGTTGAAGGTGAACGCCTGCTCCTCTCTGTCGGCGGGCACGGCGCCCACGCCCCGGAGGAAGCTGTCGGCCTTGGCTGAGCTCTCCCCGAAGAGGCCTATCAGCAAGTAGCGGGTCTGGTCTATCCAGCGGGCCTGGTCACTGGCGACGGGGCCCAATCCCCGCAGGTGGGCCAGGCGCTCCAGCTGGCGGCGAATCCTGTCGGCGGCGGAAAGGGACGTTCGCTGTTGATTCGCCGCCGCTGTCGCTCTAGACTCAGAGCTATGTGGCGAGGACGGATGGGCGAAGATCGAGCAACGGCAGGCGGTATGCCTGCCGGGCGGCGTGAGCCTCTGTGGACGGCCGACTTCCTGATCGTCCTGGCCTGCACGCATCTCGTCTTCGCCGCCTTCTTCTCCACCTTCACCACCCTGCCCCTCTATCTGGAAGATGCAGACAAGTGGCAGATCGGCCTGGTGGTGGGCAGCATGGGCCTTGCGGGGATGTTCATTCGGCCCCTGGCCGGTCTATGGGCGGACCGCTATGAGCGCAGACTATTCATGGTGATAGGCGCTGGGGCTACAGCCCTTAGCCTGGCGGCCCACGCCCTCAGCGACGACCCCTACCTGCTGCTGCCGCTGCGGATGGTGAACGGCGCGGGCATGGTCCTCTTCGTCACCGCTGCCTTCGCCACTGTGGCCGACATTGTACCCGCCGACCGCCGCGGGGTCGCTTTCGGCTACCTCGCCATGATGAACAGCCTGCCCCAGGTCTATGCCCCCTGGCTGGCGCTGACGATAGCCAGGACTTGGGGCTTCACCCCCTACTTCCTGACGGCGGCCGTGGTCTCTGGCCTGGCCTTCCTCCTCAGCAGCCGCATAGGCGGCGGCAGGGGTGGGGCAAGAGCCACGGAGGGATTCACGGCCGCTGCCCTGGTGAGCCGCAGCACGCTGCTTCCTGCGTCCTTGTTCCTGTCCCTGACGGTGGCCTTTGGGGCTATTCTGGCCTTCCTGCCTCTCATGGCCGAGGATCGAGGCCTGGGCAACCCCGGCCTCTTCTTCGTGCTGTACGGCTTGGTGGTCGTGCCTCTGCGGCCTGTAGCAGGGGCCATAGCCGATCGCTATGGCCGAGCGGCGGTGTTCCTTCCGGGCCTGGTTGTGGGGGGCCTGGCGATTCTCCTGCTGGCCGCCGCCTCCACGCAGGGGGTGATGCTGGGGGCAGCGGTGCTCTTCGGTCTTGGCTTCGGTGCCGCTCATACGGCCCTTCTGGCCTGGACCGTGGACCGGGCCGGGAGCGAACAGCGAGGCGTGGCTATGTCCACATTCGGCCTGGCCTGGGACACGGGGTCGGGCGTGGGGGCGCTAACCTTTGGCCTGATGGCTGCGTTCGCCGGCTATGGTGTCGTGTTCGCTATAGCCGGTGCCCTTCCCTTAGCGGCCAGCATGCTCTTTGTGGCGGGCAGTCGCCTGCCCAGACCTCGGGCGCCTGATACGGGCGGCTAGTTGAAGTTGAGCTCGTAGTCGCTACAGCGCTCGCGGTGCTCTCGCCTGAGACGCTGGCAGAGCTCCCGATACGGAGCGGCGTGGATAGAATCGGTGGTCATGATCACGGCGTCTTCGTGATTGTCGGAGTAGTAGCGGTGGCGAACGCCGACCTTCTTGAAGCCGTACTTTTCGTACAGGGCTTGGGCCGCCTGGTTGGACGCTCGAACCTCGAGGGTGACGACGTCCTGATCGTTGAGGGTGGCCAGTGCGATGGCAGCGATGAGCAGGAGCTCGCCGATGCCACGGCCGCGGTGGCTCTCGCGCACGGCGATGGTGACGATGTGGGCCTCATCCAGCGTGAGCCAGACGCCCACGAATCCCACGATGGGCTCGCGGCTGGTCTCGCTCTCCTCCTCCTCGCTGCCAAACAGCCGATTGAGCTCGCCCAGCCAGCGCCCCACGCCCACCGGCGGCACGGGCACCTCTCCCTGTTCGCCTTCCGCCGGCGGGACTGCTGCTTCCTCGGCCCCCTCTCGCTGCTCCACCACCACTAGATAGCGGGCCAGGCGGTTGTGCTGGATGTCCCGTTTGAAGGCCATCGCCGGCCACATATTGAGGAACGACTCCTCCTCGATCTCCATCACCTGGGAGATGTCGCCCAGGTCCATGGGGCGCACCTGATAGCGAACGGCCGTTGTCTGCATGCCTGCCCTCCGGTGGGGTTCTCGGCCATTTTAGCACAGGGGGCAAGAGGGCCTCACGCTGACCCTGTAGGAGAGAACACAGCCCCTGGAACCGATGGGCCGGGAGCAGCAGGGCCTACCTGAGCCGCCGTCCGCTGGCGTACCACCCGCCTGCCACGAGAGCGACCAGCGCCGCAGCCGCGAGTCCGGCCAGAGCTAGGTAGCTAGGGGCCGACGAACCGGAGACGTCCGGCAGCTCCGCTATGC
>JAIVWR010000092.1:0-5352 GCA_048636435.1 Acidobacteriota bacterium
GTATGGGGGGACGATCTGCCCCGGATAGCTGAAGGGGAAGGTCTGGCCCAAAGGCAGGACCGCCGCCTCCAGGCCGGTCTCCTCGCGGATCTCCCGCAGGACGGCGGCCACCGGGTCCTCGTCGGCCTCCAGGTGGCCGCCGGGGGGCACCCACATCTGGAGGCGCTTGTGCCAGAGGAGGAGGGTTCTATCCTCCTCCACGACGAAGCCGGTACAGGTGAAGTGCTGCCTCACCCTCTACTCCTTGCTGCGAAGCTGGGGGAAGAGGATGACCTCCCGTATCGAGTGCTGGCCGCTGAGGGCCATCACCAGGCGGTCGATGCCCATGCCCAGGCCGCCGGTGGGAGGCATGCCGTGCTCCAGAGCGACGAGGAAGTCCTCGTCCACCGTCTCCGCCTCCTCGTCGCCGGCCGCCCGCAGGCGAGCCTGCTCGAGGAAGCGCTCTCGTTGCTCCTGGGGGTCGTTGAGCTCGCTGAAGGCGTTGGCGATCTCGCGGCCGGCCAGGAAGCCCTCGAAGCGCTCCACCAGGCGGGGGTTGTCGAGCTTGCGCTTGGCCAGCGGCGATATCTCCAGCGGGTAGTCCAAGAGAAAGGTGGGCTGGATGAGCTGTGGCTCCACAAAGGTTGATAGCAGCTCATCGATCAGCTTGCCGCGACCGGCCGTCTCGCTGACCTCCACGCCCAAGGGGGCCATCGCCTGGCGCAGGGAATCGGCGTCGGCGTGGGCCTCGAAGTCGATGCCCGTGCGCTCCTCGATGGCCTGTCGCAGGGTGAGGCGCTGCCAGGGAGGCGTGAGGTCCAGCACCGTGTCGCCGTAGGGCACCTTGAGGCTGCCCAGGGCCTGCTGGGCTACATAGGCCACCATCTCCTCCACCAGCTTCATGACGTCCTGGTAGTCGGCATAGGCCTGGTAGGACTCCAGGAGGGTGTACTCCGGGTTGTGCTTGGTGGAGACGCCCTCGTTGCGGAAGACGGGCCCAATCTCGTAGACGCTGTCGAGGCCGCCGACGATGAGGCGCTTGAGGTGCAGCTCGGTGGCGATGCGCAGATAGAGGTCGCGGTCGAGGGCGTGGTGGTGGGTGACGAAGGGCTTGGCGGCGGCGCCCCCGGCCGAGGGCTGGAGGACGGGCGTTTCGACCTCCAGGAAGCCCCGCTCGTCCAGGAAGTGGCGGATGGCGGCGACGACGCGGCTGCGCAGGCGGAAGATGTCGCGCACGGGGGCGTTGGCCATGAGGTCGAGGTAGCGCTGGCGATAGCGCACCTCCACGTCCTGAACTCCGTGCCACTTCTCGGGAGGGGGGCGCAGGGCCTTGGCCAAGAAGGCGTACTGGCGGGCCTGTACTGTGATCTCGCCTCTGCGAGTACGGAAGAGAGAGCCGGTCACGCCCACGAAGTCGCCGATGTCTACCACGTCCACGAACGTCTGGTAGCTTTCGTCGCCCAGGACATCCTCGCGAAGGTCGGCCTGGATCTTGCCTGTGCCATCGCGCAGGTCGATGAAGGTGCGCTTGCCCATGAGGCGCATGGCGGTGACCCGGCCGGCCAGGCTAACCTCGACCGCTTCCCGGGGGGTGGCGCCCTTCTCCTCCAGCGCCTGGAGGGCCTGCACCGCCTCCTGGGTCGTGTGGGTACGCTGGCAGCGGGCGGGATAGGGGTCGCAGCCGCCAGCGCGCAGGCGCTTCAGCTTGGCCTGCCGCTGCTCGATAAGCTCCTGGCCTCGGTCGCTCACGTTTCTTTGCCGGTCGAGTCGGAGAAAATCAGCCAGAGGCAGATGTACCCCTGGCACAAACGTGGCGGGTGGGTCATCTGTTGACTGACCCCCCGCCTCGTGTTGCTATCACGATGGTCTCTAGCTGATGGCGGTGATGGTGAAGTGAAAGGTGCCGGCCGGCACGTTTGCCTTAACTTCGTCGCCCACCCGCTTGTTCAGCAGGGCTCTGCCCACCGGAGACTCGTTGCTGATGCGGCCCTCAGTGGGGTTGGCCTCGGCGCTGCCGACGATAGTGTACTGCTCCTCTTGTCCATCCTGGGTGGTGACGGTCACGGTCGCGCCCAGGCGCACCCGGCTGGAGTGATGGGCCTCTTCTTCGTCGATTAGGGTGGCGTTCTGAATGATTCGCTCCAGGGTAAGGATACGGCCTTCGACGAAAGCCTGCTCGTTCTTGGCATCATCGAACTCGGCGTTGTTCTGGGCACTGGTGAGCTCCTTGGCTTCTTGGATGCGGTGAGCTATCTGAGGCCGCCGAACGGTGATCAAGAGGTCCAGCTCTTCCTGAAGCTTGTCCATGCCTTCTTTTGTTAGGGGAACAGGCTTTTCCGCCATGGCCTTTCACCTCGGCTTGCTACGAAAAAAGAGACTGAGAGCTTCTTACACCCTCAGCCGCTCTGGCCAGCAATGTTATTATAAGGTCTGGTCGATATCTTGTAAAGATGGGTGTTCTCGTTCAAGAGCACAAGTAGGGCACATGATGTCCACTGCCTCATTCCGCCTGGACGGATCAAGGCATCCGTGGCGGTCTTCCCTCTTGCTTGTTTGGGTCGCTGTGATAGAATTCCCTTGACGTGTCGCTCTCTGCCGAACCGGGGTCAGGCGCGGAAGTGAGGCGGTCACCATGGCGTTGGGTGATTCTGCTTCTGGTTTTGTCTCTGATAGTGGGCGGTGTAGCTGGCGGCGTGGCCGGAGCCCTGACCGCCCGGTTGCTTTCTGAGGACGAGGAGGAAGTGGCCGCTCTCATTGTCACGCCTGTTGGAGGTACCACCAACGTCACCCTCAGCGAGGAGTCAGCCATTACTCAGGCGGTGGAGAAGGCGTTGCCCAGTGTGGTGGCTGTAGTTAGTGAGGAGGGGAGGTTGTTACCGGGGGAGGATGGCCAACCACGCTCTCTGGGTTCGGGCGTTATTATCGATGAGCGAGGCTACATCGTCACCAACGAGCACGTGGTTCGCGACGCCGCCAGGATCACGGTCGTTCTCTACGATGGCGAAGAGCGTGAGGCCACCCTGGTGGGCCACGACTGGCCCTTCACCGACGTGGCGGTGCTCGAGATTGCCTCAGGAGGGCTTATGCCGCTGTCTCTGGGAGACTCCGACGCTGTGGTGCCCGGCCAGAGGGTCATCGCTGTGGGTAACTCCCTGCACAGCTTTCGCAGCAGCGTTACTGTGGGCGTGGCGAGCGGGGTGGGGCGCCGCTGGCAACGGGATGGCATCTTTATGGAGGACCTGATCCAGACCGACGCTGCTGTCAACCCTGGCAACAGCGGCGGAGCACTCATAAACGTTCTTGGGCAGATGGTAGGAATGCCCACCTCGGTGGTGCGCTTCGACAATGGGCGGGAGGTGGAAGGTGTTGCCTTCGCCATCTCCAGCAAGACCATACAGCAGGTGGCGGGGGAGATCATCGAAAAGGGGATGGTGGCCCGTGCCTACATGGGGGTCTCGCACATAGACCTGAGCCCTGAAATCGCTGCCGCTCGGGGCCTGACGGTGGAGCGAGGGGCGTGGATCTCCAATGTGGGAGATGATACCCCCGCCGATAGGGCCGGCATTGAGGTGGACGATATAATCCTGGCTATGAGAGAATACGAAATCACGGCTGATGTTCCTTTCTTGAACGTGCTGATGCGCCTACAGCCCGACGAAACGGTTCCCGTCGTCCTTAGTCGGGATGGGGAGGAGTTAACCTTGGACGTGACCCTCATCCAGCGGCGCCGGCGGCCCTAGGCTGGGCTGGCGGCTGCTGAGATGGAGGGAGAAGGAAGGCAGTAGCTAGTCATGAATCGTCGTCCACCGCCTGGCAGAAGAAGAGAGTTTCCGAGGGAGGAAGGACCCTTCGATCGCCTCGTCCGTTCTCGCTTCGAGCGGGATCCGGCGCCCCTGATCATTGGCGGCACCATCATCTTTCTGGCCATCCTCATTCTCATCCTCTTCCTGCCGCCACTGTCCCTTCTGGGGGGTGATGGCGACGGGGGCCCTAGCGGGCCCACGGAGGTCGGCTGCGGCATCACCGCCACGCGCGCCGACGAGGTGCCGGACCTGCCCGAAGGGCTGGTGCACCTCAGCCCCTTGTACGAGTTGAACGTTCCTTCAGGGGCCGAGGAGGAGGGCTGCCGCCTGACTACCATCAGCCTCGATGCCCCCACTCAGGATCCCTCCAACCTTGCTTTCTACACCTACCGCGATGGCACCTGGGTGCGGCTGGTAGCGGCCACCCTGGCCAATGACGGAGCGGCCGCTGAGGCCGAACTCGAGGAGATTCCCGACAATCTGGTGGTGCTGCGGCTGGCGGCGGCCACCTACCTGGCCCTAGGCTCGCTGCCCAGCGGCACCAGCGTTGACCCGGCGGCGGAGGGTCTGCTGAGCATCGTCAGCCCTGTGGACTACGCCCCTGACGCCGACGGGTCCATCATCGGCACGGCCACCGGCCTAGCTACCGACGAAAGGTTCGATGTCTTCCCCACCATCGCCGCCCTGGAGGGCGATGCTGCCAGCGCGGTCAACGCCATCCTGGACGACTCTGACCTCACTACCAGCCACATCGAGGGCATTGTCTCCCTGACTGAGAGCGGCGACTTCCAGGGGATCGATATCGACTATCGGCAGGTGGACGCCCGGGTGAGCAGCAAGTTCAGCCAGTTCATCGCCGACCTGGCCCAGGAGTTGCACAAGACGGGCCGCAAGCTGAGCATCACCCTCCCCATGCCGAGCGTGCGCGACGGCACCATCGACACCGGCGCCTACGACTGGGATCGGTTGGGCACGGCGGCTGACTACGTCAAGATCCTGCCCGAAAGCGACCAGTCGCTGTACCGCAATCGCATGTTCCAGGTGCTGCGTTACGCCACCGACATCGTCGAGCCGGGCAAGATCTTCCTGGTGGTGAGCCCCTTCAGCCACGAGAAGAGCACGGAAGGGGTTCAGGCGCTGAGCTTCCTCCAGGCGATGGGCATCGCCAATGTGATGACGGTGGTTCCGGGCCCGGAGGATTCTCTGGATATTCTGGGCGGCCGCCAGGTGGTGATTACTGGCGACAACATCCATCGGGGGACGGGCGGCTCCGGCATCAAGTGGAACGATGAGACGGCCACTGTCACCTTCTCCTACCGCACAGACGATGAGACACGCACGGTGTGGGTGGAGAACGTCTTCAGCGTGGGATTCAAGCTGGACCTGGTCCAGGCCTTCCGCCTGGGCGGCATCGCCATCGAGGATGTGTCCGAGGGGTCTGGGGGGGCCGACATCTGGCCGGCTGTGGACTCCCTGGTGAGGGGTGGCCTGGCACACTTGGAGAGGCCGAATGCCGACAATCTGAGGCCCGAGTGGACGGCCAGCGGCGGCGAGATAGAGGCGCCCGGCA
>JAIVWR010000093.1:0-5318 GCA_048636435.1 Acidobacteriota bacterium
CGTGAAAGGTGAGGTGCTTGGGCGGCCGCCTTTCGGCTATCGAGTGGGCCCGCGTCGGCGTTTGGAGATAGTGCCTGAGGAAGCCACGGTCGTGCGCTACATCTTTCGCCTGTATCTGCGGGATGGTCTGGGCATCCGCCTCATCGCTCGCCGTCTCAACGAGGAGGGGGTGCGCACTCACCGCGACGGCCTCTGGAGCATGGTGACCGTCCGCGATATCCTGCGCAATCGCAGCTACCTGGGCACCTACAGTCGATTCGGGGTACGCGTCCCTGCCAGTCATCCCGCCCTTATCTCGAGCGATGACTTTCGGCGGGTGCAGGAGCGCCTGAGCTCTCGCCGTCAGGAGAGGGCCAAGCGGCGGACCTCGCTCTTTCTGCTATCGGGGCTGGCCTATTGCGGATACTGCGACAACAAGATGATCGGGGTGAGCCGTCGTCAGCACTGGCGCCGGCGCGATGGCTCCGAGAAGTGGGCGGAGTACCGCTACTACCAGTGCGAGTCGCGCACCAACCGCAGCCTGTGCGACTACCACACGCGGCGGGTAGGGCAGTTGGAGGAAGAGGTGCGGCAGGCCCTTCTGGGAAACAAGTCGTCGGCTGTGGTGGCTGTCCCCAAGGCGGGCGATGATGCGGCGGTGCTACAGGAGGCGGAGGCGCGCTGTCGTCGCCTGCGAGGTCGCCTGCGCCGTCTGGACAAGCGTTTGGAAGAGTACATGAATGAGGCGGTCCGGGGGCGCCTCAGTGACGAGCGAATGCGGTCCCTTGGCATGGACGTCGCGGCGGAGGGGCTGGCGCTGGAGGAGAGCCTGGCAGAGGCGGAGCGATTCGTCAAGCAGCAAGCGTCGGCGGCTGAGAGGCAGCAGCAGAAGGAGCGGGCACTGGCTCGCCTGAGGGATGAATGGGATCATCTCGCTCCACTGGAGCAGCAGTCGCTGTTGGGGAAGCTGCTGGAGCGGGTGGTGGTCTGGGACGATAGCATCCGCGTTCAGCTGCGTCTGTAGGGAGTGTGGTTACGGCCGAAGAGTGCTGGGTGGTCTATGCCGACGGCGCTTCGCGGGGGAATCCCGGGCCATCGGCTATCGGCGCGGTCATTTTTGACGATAAGAATAGGGAGTGCCACCGCATCTCTGAGGCTATCGGCCGGGCGACCAACAACCAGGCCGAATACCGGGCGGCCATCGCTGGCCTGGAGGCGGCCCTCGCTCTGGGGGCGCGGCACATCGAGCTGCGGATGGACTCGGAGCTGGTGGTACGCCAGCTGGACAGTCGGTACAAGGTGCGCAACCCTGGCCTGAAGCGCCTGTTCGGGCGCGTGAGGGACCTGCGGTGGCGGTTCGATTCCTTCAGGGCCACCGCCATCCCGCGCGGAGACAATGCCGTGGCCGATAAGCTAGCCAACCAGGCCCTGGATCGGTCGGGCGCCTAGCTTGGCAGGCGGGCCATTCCGTCTTACAATAGAGTTGGCTCAGTAGGCTGGGTGATCGCGCTCTGGCATGTAAGGTGCCGGGGTGAGGAAAGTCCGAGCTCCACCGGGCAGCGTGCTGGGTAACGCCCAGGCGGGGCAACCCGACGGAAAGTGCCACAGAAACATACCGCCCCGATTCTTTGAGATATCGGGGTAAGGGTGAAATGGTGAGGTAAGAGCTCACCAGCGGCCGGGTGACCGGTCGGCTGGGCAAACCCCACGCGGAGCAAGGCCAAATAGGAGGACACAAGGACGCCCGGCCTGTCCTCGGGTTGGCCGCTGGAGGTGGTGGGCGACCGCCATCCTAGATTGATGGTCACCGCTCCCCGCCTAGGGCGGGGAGGCACAGAACTCGGCTTACAGGCCTGCTGGGCCGCTATTGCTTGCCACGGCCATGTTGGCGAGCAATAGCGCTTTGGCAGAATCCCCCTCGAATGAAGCCCTGCTCATCCTGAGCATGCCCCCGTCTCCAATGTTCACCCTCAGCTAGGCAGTGCTCGTTCCCGCTAGACAGCTAGGGCCGCGCACATCGGTGTAACAATTGCGCTCGAACCGCGTCCTATTCAGCAAAGGAAGCGGAGCGCTGACGCCTGCACAAGGGTGGCGCGCCTCTCCTAATCCGTTTGTCGAACTTCGCTAGCGCAGAGGAGCAGGAACCGACGCGCTGCGGTCAGCTCGACGATTACTATCGACGCCGGCATGCCTGGCGGCTGGTAAGAGCGTAGCGGTATCAGCCGCGGGTTGTTTCGGCACGATGGGGAGGGTCGAGAAGGAGAAAGGGAGACGCCATGCTGGATCACGTAGACGTAGGACCGAGGTCGTTGGGTGCCTATACCCACATTATCGGCGAGGAGCTTGTGGAGGAAATAAGGGAGCTGGCGGCACCTCTGAGGGGCGCCCGCATAGCTCACATCAACGCCACCACCTACGGTGGCGGGGTCTCCGAGCTGCTGAGGTCCATTGTGCCTCTGTACCGTGGCCTGGGCATTCAGGCCGACTGGAAGCTTATCTCAGCCCGCCCGGAGTTCTTTAACGTCACCAAGGACGTTCACAATGCCCTGCAAGGTGGATCCTGCAAGCTGACGCGGGCCGCTCGCGAAACGTACCTCAGGTACAACACCCGCAACGCTCAGCTTCTGGAGGAGGAGTACGACTTCATCATTGTGCATGACCCTCAGCCCGCCGCCATCCGCCACTTCCGGGGACCAAGCGGGGCGAAGTGGATCTGGCGCTGCCACATCGATACCTCCGAACCGAATGAGACCGTCCTGGAGTTCATGTTGCCGTTCGTGACCGAGTACGACGCGCTGGTATTCACGATGGACGCTTTTGTGCCGCCGGGGCTGGAGCACCAGCGGGTGGTCACGATGACCCCGGCCATCGATCCTCTGAGCCCGAAGAATGTGGGGCTTTCGGAGGGGATATGCCAGGAGATTCGGGCCTGGAGGGGCATAGACCCCCGCCAGCCCCTCGTGACCCAGGTATCCCGCTTCGACCCCTGGAAGGACCCGCTGGGCGTGATTGAGGTGTACCGCATGGTGCGAGAGGAGGTGCCTGGCCTCCAGCTAGCCCTGCTCAGTTCCATGGCCTCAGATGACCCCGAGGTGTGGGAGATGTATGCCGAGATCATCGCCGAGACGCGGGGCGACGATGACATCCACGTGCTGACGAACTTGATCGGTGTCGGGGACATGGAGGTGTGCGCCTTCCAGACTTCGTCCGACGTTGTGATCCAGAAGTCCATTCGAGAGGGCTTCGGCCTGGTGGTCTCTGAGACGCTGTGGAAGGGGACGCCGGTGGTGGCCAATCGCTCGGGCGGCATTCCCCTCCAGATGGAGGACGGGGTGGGAGGCTTCCTGGTGGACGACACCGAGGAGTGCGCCAATCGGGTGCTGTTCCTTCTGAATAATCGCGACGAGGCCCGGAAGCGGGGACTGGCCGGCCGGGAGAGGGTACGCCAGCGCTTTGTCATCACGCGTCTGCTGGCCGATGAGCTGCGTCTGCTGGCAAGCCTGGCTCGAGAGACGGGGACTCCAGTTGCGCCTGCATCCGCCACCTCGGATACGGCTGCCTCTGTGCCGGTGTCATAAGACTGCAGCATACCTGGTGCCGCAAGGCATGCAGGGCCCCGGGGCTTGATCGGCTCCGGGGTCTCTGCTTTGGCAGGGGGTTCGGGTTCGCTGCCGGCGCCTGCTGCACGACATCGCTGGCCACGCTGCTGGCGGGTGGCGGTGTGGTGGAGGGGAGGCGCAGGAGTCGACTAGCGGGCCTGGTGGGCCGCCGCTGCTCCCCACGGCCGTGTTGCCGTGTTAGAGTGCTCTGGTAGAATGTCTGTGAATCCAGCTGGAGGTAGCAGTATGTACAGACTTGCCATCGCCGCACTCCTTGGCGCGCTCGTCGGAGCCGTCGTAGCTGCCGGCCTCTCCCTCCTGGCCTTCACCTACCCGGTGCAAGTGGAGATCAGCAACATTCCCCTCGATGATAGTGGGAGCATCAGGATCGGCGGCAGTATCGAGACGGTGATAGGCGTCGGGGAAGCAGGGGAGCCCCAAGCGAGCATCAGCGAGCTGGTTGGCTGGCGCGATGCCCAAACGCTTCAGTGTGTCTGCTCCGAGACAAGGTAGACTGACTGGCCTGCACTCCGAGTCCGGCTGTCGTCGCTCTCTAGCTTGCTACGCAGCCCAGGGGTCGATGAGCACTTTGCCGTCGCTGCGGGCGTCGTTCAGCTCGCGCAGGCAGGCCTCGGTTTCCGCCAGAGGGGCGATGCGGGTGATGATGTCCCGGCAGTGGACCTTGCCGGCGGCCAGCAGGTCGAGAGCGGCAGGGAAGCGGCCGCCGCTGCCGAATACACCCTCGATGCGCAGCTCGCGCGCCATGACCATGAGGCTGGACAGGGTGTATGACTTCTCGCTGTGGCCCACCACCAGCATCGTGCCGCCGGGGCGCAGGAGCCCCAGCGCGGCGTTGGCGGCCTCCGGCACGCCCGTGCACTCGAACACGACGTGCGCGCCGAGGCCGGTCTCGGACCGCACCAGGTCGGCCAGGCTGGCGGCGCTGGGGTCGACCACGTGGTCAGGCCCGAGCTTGGCGGCCAGTGTTCGGCGGGGCTCAACGGGTTCGCTGACGATGATCGGCTGCACCCCTCGGTCTCTGAGCACCTCGGTGATGAGCAGGCCGATGGGCCCCGCTCCGGTGACCACGGCCGCCTGGCCGGCCTCGATGCCCGATACGTCCGCGGCGTGCACGGCGACGGCCAGCGGCTCGGCGAGGGCGGCGTGGGCCATGTCGAGGCCCGGCGGCACCCGCAGGAGGGTGCTGTGGTGAGAGACCAGCAGCTCGGCGAATGCTCCCCGCCGGATGCCCCTGCCGAAGCCCTCGGGCTGAAGGCAGAGCTCAGACCGGCCGGAGAGGCAGTACTCGCACTGACCGCAGTTCCTGTGCTTGACCACCACCCGATCGCCGGGCTGCCAGCCGCTGACGTCGGGGCCGAGGCTGAGCACCTCGGCCGACACCTCGTGGCCGGGAGTGGTGCCGAGGAAGAAGACCCCCATGGCGAAGAGATGGACGTCGCTGCCGCAGATGCCGCAGTAGCGAACCTTCATCAGCACCTCGCCCGGGGCAGGTTGGGGGTCGTCCACCTCCTCCACCACCATCCCCTGCTGCTGGCCGCGATACACTAGCGCCTTCAACGGCCTGCCTCCTCCTGAACTCGCCCTCGGATTGGCAGTCGGTGTGAGGCATTGTATAATCCTGCCGCATCCTGAACAAGCCAGCGATGGGCAGAGAGCGTCTCCAGGGGGAGGACAGACATGGCGACAATTGACGGCGGCGAGATGGTGGCCCGCATCCTG